>NZ_PJPV01000076.1 GCF_002864045.1 Endozoicomonas acroporae | reverse complement strand
TGCTATGGATATTGTCGTGTAATCGTCGGGAATAGCTGGCACATTGCGTTCAGTTTCCTGAAACCGACCTGAGTTGCCACAGCAACAAATACCGCCATTCACAAACAGGGAGAAAAAGTAAGCTCAGCCAGACAGATATGACATACCCCAGACTACCGTAATGCAGTGGTCGAGAGACACTCATACTGAATAAATAGCGTTCTGAAAAAACGCTCTGATTCAAGATCCGCCAGAAAAGTAAATTTCAATAGACCTTCCTCGCCAGAAATCAACCCGGGCTTGTGCAACAAAAGGATAGATTGCGGCTGGGCGCAATCTATCCTTATTCGTTATGCGCCTGGTGTTGAATGTTTCAAAAAATCTTTCCTGACGTAGCCATGAAAAATGATTT
This sequence comes from Endozoicomonas acroporae, assembly GCF_002864045.1. Classification (GTDB taxonomy): domain Bacteria; phylum Pseudomonadota; class Gammaproteobacteria; order Pseudomonadales; family Endozoicomonadaceae; genus Endozoicomonas; species Endozoicomonas acroporae. Next base: position 23,509 of record NZ_PJPV01000076.1, on the reverse strand, counting down.
CAGACTTTTCTCTTGACGCTGAGAATAAGCTATACATCCGGTGTTTGGTTTGATCAAAAGTCGCCAACTTTTCCCAAGCTTTTTTACTGGGCCATTGTGCATAAGCAAAATAGCTACCATCTTCTGATTTATGAAGCCTTGAACCAAGCGAACCACAGTTATTGAAGATATTTTTCGTTATTGCTAACCACGACTCTTCGAAATCTTTTTCTCTACCTTCAACGGGAATAAACTTATAAATGACACAGTAAATATTCTCAGATTCACATATGTTCAGTGTCTCTAATGGAACCCAACCAAAAGAGCCTAAACTATTTTTCGCCCAACCCCACTCATTCAGCTCTTGTTCTATTAGCAAAGTTTCACCAACAGAAGTGTTCAGTTCCACAGCATTATAGTTTTCAGTTGCCACTCCTTTATTAGAATCAATTTCTAAAAACTGTACTGGAGCCCAACCTTCATTCCCATCTGTTTTTGTTATCCAAACCCATCCCGGATATTCTTCATCGTATTTTCCGACAGAAACTACCTCTCCGGCCATAAATGAAATCGGGCTTGGGTAGTTACTCTTATGCCTTTTTATTACTGTTCTTTTTTTCATACTTATAAGTTTTGATATGGTGGCGCATAACACCTGCATAAGCGGGGGCGCGTCTAGCGCCGTCCGCTGGATGCTCTTGTTGAACCAAGCCGCTAACGCGGCAAAAAAACCGTTCATCCCAGCCCCCTCACCATTGCCAATACTTCCTAATACCCGCACCACTCCGGTACGGCTTATATAAGGAAGCAAGCAACATGGAACGTTCTGAGCAAATCCGGTTTGACAAACTGTATCAAAAACACCTCACCACCTTGAAACTGCAGGGCAAAAGAAAATCAACCATTGATCTTTACAGCAGGCCGCTGCGACGGCTGGCAGCCTTCTTTGACCGCTGTCCTGACAAACTCAGCCCTGATGATTTAAAAACCTATTTTGCCGCCCTGGTGGAAAGCCATTCCTGGAGCACGGTCAAAACCGATCGTAATGGTCTGCAGTTTTTCTGGAAACATGTTCTGGGCAAACACTGGGACTTTGTCGAAATCATCAAACCACCGACCGTCAAGCGACTGCCCGTTATCCTGACGCCTGCAGAGATCGAACGACTGCTCAATACTGCACGGAAACTGCGCTATTACACCATTCTGTTAACGCTTTACAGCATGGGCTTAAGGCTGGCCGAAGGTCTTAACCTGACCATTGCTGACATTGATTCCGAACTCATGAGAGTCCATTTGCGCAACTGCAAAGGCGGCAAGGATCGCTATGTTGATCTTCCCAATCGAACACTCAAGGCCCTGCGCCGCTATTGGGCCACTCACCGAAACCCGAAGTTTCTTTTTCCTGAAGGCCAAAGTGCACAGCAACGGCACCAGGCGACTCAGCCCATGAGTCATTCCTGCACCCAGAAAGCCATGAGACAGCTGGTTGAAGAGTGCAGGATTAATAAAAAGGTCAGCCCTCACAGCTTACGACACAGCTTTGCTACGCACCTTCTTGAGCAGGGTTTAAGTCTCAGGGCTATTCAGACGCTGCTCGGGCACATGTGCCCAAAAACCACCGCTATCTATACCCAGTTAACAGAAACCGCCCAACTCAACACCAGGAAAGTGATGAATCATTTGATCAATGAACTCAAGCTGAAAGGAGATAATCAATGAAGCTTTCCGATATAGCAGCACAATACGGTGACCGGTTTCTGGAAAAATACAGTCAACGTCTTCTACCTGGCCATATCAAAGCACTGCAAGCGATACAACACTGCCGAACACCGGCAGCCGGTATGACCTTGCTGGAGTGCAACAGTTGCGGGATACGGGATCAAAGGCCCATGTCCTGCGGGCATCGCCACTGCAACCGCTGCCAGAACACCGATACCAGCGAATGGCTGCAACGGCAACGACAGAAACTGCTGCCCGTTGAATACTTTATGGTGACCTTCACCTTGCCAGCGCAACTGCGAGCCCTTGCGTGGAATCATCAACGACAGGTGTATGATTTACTGTTCAGAACGGCGGCAGATACCCTGAAAGAGTTCGGCAGCAATTCAAAAAAACTGGATGCCGAGCTGGGAATAACCGGCGTCCTGCACACTCATAGCCGTCGACTGGATTACCATCCCCATATACACTCGTGCCCGGTGGCGGTATCAATACCCGACGAAAAGAGTGGCGCAAACTCAAAGGTAACTATCTTTTCAATGGCAAGAATCTGGCCAACGTCTTTCGGGCCAAACTCCTTCGAGCCCTGGACGAACAGGAACTGCTATCACTTAACCTGAAAACCAGCCTGCCCAAAGAGTGGGTCGTCAATTGCAAACGGGTGGGCAAAGGATTGCCTGCACTGGAATATCTATCCCGGTATCTGTACCGGGGAGTGATCAGTGACAACAACATCCTGACCAGCGAACAGGGAAAGGTGACCTTTTCTTACCTCAACAGTGAAACCGGTAAAAAAGAGACGCGAACTCTGCCAGGAGAAGACTTCCTGTGGCTGGTACTGAAACATGTATTACCCAGGCGATTTCGACGATCGCGGGATTATGGTTTTTTACACAGCAACGCAAAAAAACAATTATCACTGGTGCAACTGGTTTTAAATGTGATGGTCAAAGCAGTAGAACCCGTCATCCGCCCGAAATTCACATGCAGGCGTTGCGGTGAGTCTATGAAACACATTGCGTTCAGTTTCCTGAAACCGACCTGAGTTATTGCTACAGCAACAAACACCGCCATTCACAAGCAGGGAGGAAGTGTAAGCTCAGCCAGACAAATCCGACATACCCAAGACTACTGTAATGCAGTGGTCTGGAGACACTCATCCTGAATAAATAGCGTTCAGCAGAAACGTTCTGATTCAAGATCCGCCAGAAAATTAAACTTCAATAGACCTTCCTTACCAGAATTCAACCCGGGCTTGTGCAACAACAGGATAAGATTGCGGCTGGGCGCAATCTATCCTTATTCGTTAAACGCTGACTGGCAGAGACTAGCAACAATGGATATTGAATTAAAAGACTGCCCGTTCTGCGGGAGTGAAGTCAAAATAAAAGGTGGCCCGTGGGCGCAAGAAGAGAAAATAAGGAAGAGAAAATAAGGACACCCAAAAATTTGACTAATCGGCCACACTGTCTATTTTTCTTCTGAAGCCTCTTAAGGGCATAAAGGAAATCTACCCAGTAACCAAAAAAAATGACATGACGACCGCCCGAAAAAACCTCATAGATCCAGCCAGTACGCCCTACTACCGCTGCGTTCGCAGGGCTTTCCTGTGCGGCAAAGATAATTTCTCAGGCAAAAACTTTGAGCATCGCAGGCAGTGGGTGGTTGATCGGTTGAAAGCGCTTTCCGGTATTTTTGCCCTGGAAGTCTGTGCTTATGCGGTGATGTCGAATCATTATCATGTGGTGCTTCATATCAATAGTCAGCAAGCCAAAAAATGGGACACCAAAGAAGTCTTACAACGCTGGACGCAGCTTTTTTCAGGCCCGCACCTGGTTCAGCGTTTTCTTGTCGGCGATCAGCTGGGCAAAGCAGAGCTGCTGCGTGTCGAAGAATATGCCTAGGAGTACCGAGGTCGCTTAATGGATATCAGCTGGTTCATGCGCTGTCTAAACGAATATTTAGCCCGGCTGGCCAATAAAGAGGATGAGTGCAAAGGGCGCTTTTGGGAAGGTCGTTACAAAAGTCAGGCCCTGTTAGATGAGGCAGCATTGCTGACTTGCATGGCCTATGTTGACTTAAACCCCATCCGGGCAAAAATTGCCACAACGCTGGAAACCTCAGAACATACCTCTATTAAAGAGCGCATTGAGTCATACGACAGCGGAAACGAAAAAAAACAAAGAGGCACACTTGAAACCGTTAAAAGCTCAGGGTCAAAATCCGGAACAGGCGATTCCATACCCACTCAGTAGCTACTTTAAACTGGTTGACTGGTCTGGCCGAATTGTCCGCAGAGGCAAACGTGGTCGTATAACTGACGATGTACCGCCTATCCTGGAGCGCTTGGGTATTGACCCAAAAGAATGGTTGGAGACTATGCGGTGGAATAATCGTTTTCACCGCGCAGTCGGCAAGCTGGCTTCACTGAAGGCTTATGCAGAAAGCACCGGAAAATGCTGGGTTCATGGGATGTCTGTGAGTAGTGCTCTCTATCCTGCCTTATCAACGTATTTTCATTGACTTTAATGTGGCCAGAATTTTCAGAATGCTCTTTCTTATATTGCTTTCTTATATTGTCTTGATAGTGTCTTCTATCTGGCTGTTGCTGATTGCTTTTTATACGCTTCCTGTTTGGTATGAATGAGAAATTCTTACAATGATCAATACTATCATTTAAAAAATGAATAAATGACGTACTCTCTTCACTTTTTTAAAAATGGGTGTCCTTTTTATTACCCAGGCGATTTCGACGATCGCGGGATTATGGATTTTTACACAGCAACGCCAAAAAACAATTATCACTGGTGCAGCTGGTTTTAAACGTCGTGGTCAAAGCAGTAGAACCCCCTGATTCGTCCGCAATTCACATGCAGGCGTTGCGGTGAGCTCATGAAACACATTGCATTCAGTTTCCTGAAACCGACCTGAGTTATTGATATAGCAACAAGCACCGCCATTCACAAACAGGGAGAAAATGTAAGCTCAGCCAGACAGATATGACATACGCCGGACTACCGTAATGCAGTGGTCGGGAGACACTCATCCTGAATAAATAGCGTTCTGAAAAAACGCTCTGATTCAAGATCCGCCAGAAAAGTAAACTTCAATAGACCTTCCTCGCCAGAAATCAACCCGGGCTTGTGCAACAACAGGATAAGATTGCGGCTGGGCGCAATCTATCCTTATTCGTTATGTGGCGGTTAATGATTAGTGACAATTTGCTACATTAGTTTTGAAGCTTTTCTACTTTTGTTTTTATTTTTGATAGCAAGACACTGTTCTGTATAGTTGTTTAAAGCTTTGGTTGCCCCTTGAAGGGAAAACTTTAACTCCACAGTTTCATCTTTAGCGATTATCATGTTCGCATTTAAGTCTGTTCCTTTTTTGAGAGCACTAATTAATTCTTTTTGAGATGTTTTCATCTCTATTCTCAAGACAGTAATGTTATCTTTCATTGCACCATCTTTATGGTTATACCTTTCAGATGCATAAATGAACTTTGAAACTTTTTTACCGTCCACATCAAACCAGCCAGGATATCCAATATAAGCGGCTGCTCCCTCACCTTTATTAGTGGCAATCAATATATCAATAACATACTCGTAATCATCACAATTCAACTTTTGAAGTGAGAAAAAAGTCATATTGTCATTTTTCTCAGTTGTCCCAACTCTTACGGCATTCCAAATAGAGTACCCAGCGCCATAACCGTTTTCACGCTGCTCTTTCACATAAGCCCATTTTCCAGTCGAATTAACTGTAGAAAAGTTCAGCCAATTAAAGTCGCCTGCAATAGTAATTTGACTAGAGAATAATAGAATAATTAATAGACAACGTAAAAATTTCATTCCTTTGTCTCCATGGAATGTTTGATGGATGCTGATTGAGCCACATAACGCCTGCGTGTGCGGCTTGTCCGCACCATGCACTTGTTAGCTGCGCTCTTGTGAGAAGTTCCGGACAAGCTTATATTTGATGGTTAATTCACTTAAAACTGTTAATCTCTCGGCGACTTACTGGCATTCTGGCATCTGCTGTTCTTAATTTACGTTTACAACCTCTATTCCCTCGCACCACCTCACAACCATTTTTATCAACTGTTGTAAGTGTGTCGACAATAATATTCTTGTAAGTGCCTTTGATCTCGTACTCAAAGGAAACTAAGTCTGTTTTAAATACCCACTGCTGTGAACCTAATGCAAGAAAACTATATGTCTCACCACCAATAACAAGGTAGTGTGCGTGAAGTGCCTTAGTATTTCCACCTCGGCTAGGTGGACGGCTTTTTTCTTTTAGGTATTTGCTGTAACTCTCGATCTTTTTGTTCGTTATTTTATTCATTCAATCCTCTTAATTATCATCTAGGTATTTAGAGAAATAATACCTACATATCCGGCGACGTGGCGATTAATTACAACCTGCACATTATCAAGCTTCATTGTGCTTTTTGTAGTAAATTACACCTAAATAAATTATAAATACCACAATCATGAGAATACCAATCTCATTGATATTTGACACTACCCCTCCATGACTCGAACAGGCACCACGTTTGCCAATACTAGCTGATATCCACCCTGATGCACATGAGTTGTCAGTTCCTATAGCATGAGAAATATTTGCTAGAAAAAGTGAGGAAAATATTACTAACCAAAAATTTAATTTTTCAAATATTTGGCTGATTATTAAGTAAAACGATATAGCAGCTAAAAGATATAAAGCGATACTCATGATGCAACCCCAAAATATAAAAAATTACTATTTTATCTACCAATGCAATCCATGGATAGATAAATGGCTCAGCAGCTAACAGTTGTTTACACGAATCAGTTTCGCATAACATACTGTAGATTCGCTATACGCACCAGCCGATACCCCCATACAGCGTGACTTACACAGCGTTCTGCATTTTAAAGGCTATATCTTCTGATTCGTATTTTGTAATTCGTATATTTTCGGTCAAGCAACCCGTGTGATTACAGATTGCTTTATTTTCATTCAAAACAGCAAGTTAACCATTCAGTTGATTTTCTGCATATACGAACTAGCTTTTACTGTATAAAAATACAGCACCAAGCAGGACTTATATGAGATTACAAGAACGCTTTCAAATTGCCATTCGCTCTGCCGGTTATTCTCTGTCTACCGAGTGCAGCTACTCGGACTGGATTAAACGCTTTATAAAATTTCATAAAATGCGTCATCCCGATTTACTGGCTGGCGATGATGTCCGTGATTTTCTCACTTATCTGGTGATGAAAAAGCACGTTGCTGTCAGTACTCAGCAGCAGGCATTGAGTGCCCTGGTCTTTTTGTACAAACAAGTGCTGAGGCATGACAGTTTCACGATCAATGACTGGCAAAAATCCAAACGCCCCAAAAAACTCCCTGTTGTGTTTTCGGTGACTGAAGCCAACTCTGTCTTGTCCTATCTCAAAGGTACACCATTATTAGTCGCCCAATTAATGTATGGTGCCGGTCTTCGACTGAAGGAAGCTCTGCGTCTCAGAGTTCAGGATGTTGATTTTGGGCGCATGGAAATTACCGTTCACCATGGCAAGAGTGGTAAAGACAGAATGACTCTGTTGCCCAAAGCGTCTGTTGTAGCATTACGGACCCATGTACTCAATCGCGGTGGTAAAGCGGTTTTAAGCCCGGTTGATCGCTGATAAAAAATGATAAAACATTCCTGAACAGCACTCACGCTACCGCCCCTCTATGCCATTTCCTTGAGTATTAAGGCAGTTGTACTTTACACGACAATTTAACCATAGTTGTATAGGAGTAAAATGTTACCATCGAACTGTTTATCAAAATACCTTTTTAAATCAGGTCACCAGCGGTGACACCGAATACAATTACCGGTTATCAAACAGTAATTAAACGACGAACGGCAACTTCATCCATGGCGTCGCCGGTTCCTGCCAGGGCAACCTCGCCTTGGTTCAGTATCTGCCTGGCAAACTCAAAGAACGGCTCAACCAGCAGAATAGCCGTCTCACCCCGGTCACGGACCAGACCAATGACCGACTGAATATCCTTGATAACGCCCGGTTCAATCCCCTCCGTTGGCTAATCCAGAATCAACAGCTCTGGTCGGGTTACCAGCGTCCGGTGGCCAGCTGCTGTTGCTGACCACCGGACAAGTCGCCACCCCGACGATGGCGCATCTGTTGCAACGCGGGAAAGAGATCAAAGATTTCCGGATCAATGCGCCGCTTTGCCCGGGGCAGACAGGCAAAACCGGTTTTCGGGTTTTCCGGCACCGTCAATAAAGGAAAAATCTGCCGCCCCTGGGGAGCATAAACGACACCGTTCCTTGACCTTGAGTGAGCAGGGCTGCTGGCCATATCCCTGCCCTGCCACAGGATTGTGCCAGAGGCGGGTGTTAGGTGTCTCTGTGCCAGTCTTTATTGTTTGCTATGCTCATGTCTCAAACAATAAACGTAATGGTATGCAGTATGTCATTGGAAGCCAGAGTGGAGAAACTTGAATCCCATTTTGATTCGCTGGACAGTGCAGTTCGTAATCTCATCAAAATCACTGGTGATACCCATCAGGAGATACTGGCGACACGACAGGAGATGCGTACACGGTTTGCTCAACAAGATCGTGAGCTTGCGGGTGTTAAAGCCGATGTTTCTGCTTTGGCTGAAGCCATGCTTGCAGGTTTTAAGCGTACCGATGAAAAAATAGACCGACTAGAACTTCTCATTCGTCAACGCTTTCCTATCAGCTAACACGTCACCTAACAGATGCTTCGTAGGGACAGCTACGCTGACCCACAAGCAAGGGTTGCCCGACCAGTAACTGCATTGGTGGTTTCGTCAACACTATTGCGCCCCATAACGCTCGTCACCTGTCCCTTATGCACGGCAATGGATACCGACTTCAGGGCCTGGCTGGGTTGGCAGGAAAATGCATGGGAGAACTCAAAGCGATTCTGAGTTTAAGCGTTTCAGCTCTACTTTCATTAAATCACTCCATTCATTGAGTACTTGCAATCTATTTTCATTACTGGCAATACGAATACCAGTATGGCCTACCCATAAAGACTCCTGTATGTCCTCATTACTCATTGTCGCTTTTTCTTCTTCAAACTTTTTGAGTTCAAGCCGGTCTTCTTCTAATGACTGGCTTACTGCTTGTTTCTCGTTTTCGATGAGAGTCAGATAATCCTGGTAACTTTCTATGGTTGTTTTGATAGCAACGTCAGGATTTTGCCCTGATGCTGAAGCAATATGGGCCAACGTAGTCTGGTAGAGCGGATCGGACGATGGCACCCCTTTTTCATCCATTGTCTTTTTCAATGTTTCCAGCTCCGGAGCTGGTAAATTTGCCACCATTTCTACCCTTTGCAAATAGTCAGGTAAAACCTGTCTTATATGCTGAAAGTACTTCTGGTTGTCAAATGAAGGCTTGCCCACACTGGAATCTGGTGTGCTCAGAGCTTCCTGCACCACTTTTTCACACGCAGGGGTATTGTCCAAAAGTTTCATTTTCTGACTTATCAACCACTGATCAGCCAGAGTTCTCGCGGCTTCAGAGGAGTCAGGTATTTCTTCAATCAAGCGATTGACTTTGCCAAGAGGGTCAACCGAATGTTCAGATTGGTTTGATATTTTTTGTTCCAGATAATCGTTGAAAATTATTTTACCGATATCTGTATCAAGCTTTAACTGGTCTGAATTCACACATTCAATAAATTCTTTATCTGATGCTGGCGACTGAAGTAACAGCAAGGCTTGTCCTACAGTGATTTCTCTTGCACTCAATGATTTATTAGAATATTCCTTGATCAAATCAACCGCTTTTTGTCTCTGCTGACCTTCGCTAGAGACTGTTTTCTGAGGCGTTAATGATTGGACCTTGCGGCTCATCCAGTTAACTTTTGGCGAATCTGTTTTCAGTTGATGACTGCCACTTAGGCGGACTGGCTGATCAATGCCCCCTGTATTGGCAAGGTTTTGAAGCGTCTGACACACTTGATCCCTGGAAGGCAAAGAAGGCATGGTAAATCCCCTGTGAATTCTGAAAAATCCGGTCAGAGAGTATCTTCGACAATGCTCCTGCCTTTTTTAGCACGTGCTTTAAGGTAATGAGGGGCGACACCCCCAGACTGGCCGCCTTCATCTTGATATTCTCAGGAAAGACCGGCAGCTGGGGGAATATTCAACAAGTGTCAGATAATGGTCATAACCAGACCCGCAGAGATCGCCATGGTGAAAATCACCACCAGGAAGGCAACAATCATCGGGTTACGGAACAGGCTCTTAAGCAGAATGACTTCTGTCAGGCTGGCTCCGGCACTGCCGATAATCAACGCCATCAGAGCCCCTATTCCCATGCCTTTAGCTGCCAGGGCAGACGCCAGGGGAATCACCGCTTCAGCCCGAATATACAGGGGTACACCAATAACTGCGGCAAATGGAATCGCCAGCGGGTTGTCCGGACCTGCATACTGGGCAATAAAGTCCGCAGGAATAAACCCATAAGTAAAGGCACCAATACCCACACCCAGCATCAGGATCGGGAAGATCTGCTTGAACTGGCTCCAGGTTTCACCCCAGATACGGCCCCAGCGATCATCACTTTTGGGCTTGCTGTCGCCACAGGCGGTTGCACAACCAGTAGACGTCACCGGAGCTGGTTTGGCATCACAACAGCTGCTGTTTTTATTCACAGATGGCGCGGTATCGCAACAGCTGGTCTTGGGCGCAGGTTTGCTGCCACAGCAACTGGCCGCTGCGGTTTCACCATAGACCACGTCTTTGCGCACAAAACGTTCAAAGCCCATTTTCTCCAGAATGTAACCACCGGCTACGGAAACGGTCAGGGCAATGGCGAAGTAAATGACCGTCACCTTCATACCAAAGGTTGCCAGCAACAGACCGACAATAATCGGGTTCATCAGTGGCGAGGTGAACAGGAAGGTAATGGTCGGGCCAAACCCTGCCCTGGCTTTCAGAAGACCGGTCAACATCGGAATGGTAGAGCAGCTGCAGAAGGGTGTCAGCGCTCCCAGAAGACCTGCGGAAACATAACCTTTGCCACCCTTGGAACCGAGTATCTTCTGAATTTTCTCTGCTGGCATATATTCCAGGATCACACCAATAATAAAGCTGACAATCAGGAACAGAATGGTCAGTTCACCGGCCAGAAAGATAAAGGTACCCAGTGTATCCACCAGATTCCGGGCCATATCAGCGCCCATGCTGGATTCCAGTGCCGGTTTTATGACTGGCTCGATAGCATCGGTTATCTGCTGTTGCATGCTCATATCAATAGTTCCAGAAAAATAGAAATGTATATTTAAAAAAATCCTCTTGCTGATCTGCCTGATCGGTTATGAATACAAGATCAGTGTCCGCTTCCTCTTATGCGATCATCAGCATGCAGCTTGTTGGTGGGCGTATATTAGGTGAATAAAAAAATAGCTTCAACTATTATTCTAAAATTATAGAAATATTTATACTGACCTTTATGGAGGAATGGGCTTAACCGGGTATCGATATAACACTGGAATACCGATGGGAGGATTGAAATGGTTTCAAATGGGCTTTGGGGTTGGCCGTGCAAGGCTGGAGCCACCGCCATATTTCTGCGATGGCCCCGGTTATTAATTAATGCAGCCCACCTTCCTGCCACGGAAGCAGATACATGACGTCACTGTGGCTGGCGGTAATAGACGACATCATTTTGCCCTTATCTCTTTATATTTTCAGGATGACTACCGAAACCTGTCGGTAGTCGAGTCAACGGGAAGATAATTAACCTGCGTGCGCAACCGGAAAACGATCGCGGGTACGATTGGCGTAAGCCACCAGCGCCAGCATGATCGGCACTTCAACCAATACACCGACCACTGTCGCCAGTGCAGCTCCGGAGCTCAGACCAAACAGGCTGATCGCGACCGCCACTGTCAGCTCAAAGAAGTTAGAGGCACCAATCATCCCACCGGGGGCAGCAACACTGTGTGGTTCTTTCCACTTGTACATCCAGTAGTAAGCAATGGCGAAAATAAGTACTGTCTGAATAATCAATGGAATGGCGATCAGTACAATATCCACTGGGTTGGCCAGGATACGGGGGGCCTGAAAACCAAACAGCAGCACCACGGTCAGAATCAAACCGAGCACTGACAACGGTTTCACCCGGTGACCAAAGGTCTGTAACGCCTGTTCAGAGCGCAGAACTTTTCGGGTGATCAGCCCGGCCAGTAACGGAATAACGATAAATAATACGACGGAAACAAACAGCGTACTCCAGGGTACGATCACATCGGTAACCCCCAGCAGAAACGCAGCAATCGGCGCAAAAGCCACCACCATCACCAGATCATTCACCGCCACCTGAACCAGGGTGTAATTGGCATCACCTCGGGTCAGCTGACTCCAGACAAAGACCATAGCGGTGCAGGGCGCAACGCCCAACAGGATCATGCCGGCAATGTATTCATCACCCAGCTCGGGAGAAATAAAGCCAGTAAAGCTACCGAAGAAATAGCGAATAAACAGGATCGCCAGAAGTGCCATGGTAAATGGCTTAATCAACCAGTTGACGGTCAGCGTGACAATCAGGCCTTTTGGACGACGATGGATGTTTTTTACCGCAGTAAAATCGATCTGCATCATCATCGGATAGATCATCAGCCAGATCAGCACTGCAATCACAAAATTAATGCTGGCGTATTCCCAGCCTCCCAGGGTGGCAAACAGTGATGGAAAGAGTGTTCCACCGACCAGCCCTGCCACCATGGCCAGAGCCACCCAGACACTTAAATAACGTTCAAAAATACCCATGATTTGAACCTCTACCAATATCGACAATCGTCGAAAAACGATAATAAAACACCAAAAAAATCAACATTCTTTCCTTGTTCCCACGTTGAACATGGGAACGAGGCCAACCAATTCGTATTAGCTGGAGCGGGTGAAAACGCCATCAATATCCGCCAGTAACTGCTGAACCCGTTGGATGGCTTCCGGACGAAGGCTGAAGCAGGTTTTGGGGTGCTTTACCTCGGCATGCACCAGTCCGGCCTCCCGCAGAATGCGAAGATGTTCTGAAACCGTGGACTGAGCAAGACCAAGCTGCCCCACCAAATCAGAACCCAGACACACCCGCCCCGCCAGTATCCGTAACAGCCTGACCCGTGCCGGATGCCCAATGGCTTTGGCATAAGCGGCCAACTCCTTCTCTTCAGACTCGTTAAATTGAAAGTCAGCGAGACTTTGCAGGCAATCCGTCATTACGCCACCCACTTACACATTAATCGTTAAATCACGATGAACGATACGCCTGTATTTTTCTCCTTGCAAGTACCCATAACAAAAAAATAAAAATACGACAACAATACACCTGTTAACCCGGATATTTCATAAACTGCCCCGAATCTCGCGCACGACTACATGGATGTGGGAGATAGGGCGATGCAGGATGCCAAAGCCGAGGACTTTGCGCTCTAAGGGATTTTGAGAGGGAGCGCTGTAACGGGGAGTACGGTCGACTGAGCAAAACTCCCTTAGAGCAACAAAAGACAAGCGAGGTCGGGAGCACGTTTATGAAATATCCGGGTTAATATACCGCCCGAAATTCACCCTCTTGCATCACGGGCGAAGTCCCGTGAATGCGGTTGTTATGTTTGCCTTACTCTAAGCCTTCTGCCCAGGAAGTGTCAGACATTCGTGGGTCATCGATCCGCTGACCGAAGCAGTTGTATTGTTCTTCCCTGATACGCTTGAACACAAAAGGCTCGAACAGCATTCGGTAGATTTTACTGGTGTTACCCCCGTTTTTGGTTTTACGGTGGCAGCTTTCGATCAGCCGTTCCTGTTCCAATTTCTTTAAACCCGCCAGCCATCGGGATAATGCAAGATTATTTCGATAGACCCTATCAAAACAGGCCAATTTCAATATCGAAATATCGATACAAACACGATAAAGAACAGTATCAAAGAACAACTTGCGCAATCGCCATTCACTGTAAAGGCGGCTCTGGACGTACAGGGCTGATGGCTGCAGTACTGCTACTGGAAAGTGGCATGCAATGGAACGATGTAAAAACACTGGTTCAATCTATTCGACCAAATGCCTTAACCCTGCCCGTACATCTTGAGTATTTGCAGAAGCACTATGTTCTCTGAACGCAGATAGGGAGGTTGTTGCCAAGCCCGTAAAAAGTCTCTCCACACAGGTCGGCTCGCTTGTGAACCGACCGACATCAAAGCGTAATCAGTTTATTGCTTTACGCTATTACCAGTTTTTCTCATAATAAATCTGGCTTAAATTCTGAGCTATAACAGGGTTCCGCCCCACGTTCCCCCAATACAGCACCTTATGGCTGATGGAGTAGTGATTGCCAGCATCAAAAAACATCCCGTCACTGATCAGCACCATCCTGACTCAGGGTATCAGCCTTAAACTGCAACCTGCTGATCTCGCCTACCTGGCAGCACTGCGCTATTGGAAAGAAACGGAATCACAACCGGAATTCAGTGAAGAAGAGCTGCATGTGGTATTCCAAAACGTGGAAAAAGCACGACTGGACGATAGCAGTGAGGATTCTTCAAAACGCTGTAATGAGGTGATCCGCCGTCTCCTTCAGCAACATCTGTTGATCTGCCTGGAAGGCGGTGGGCATCGACATCACGCTTATCTGATCACACCGCTGTCTGAACAGATTGTCGATTCCGTGTGTGTCGGTATGGAAGCGTCAAAAGAAGCACTGAGTACCCTGTTTATGACGGTTGCCACGCACCTGAGAGAGATCAGGGATTCTGCGGAACAGGGGGGCAACGAACCGTTCTGGAAGCTTCAGGTAGAAGCGCCACTGAACATTACCGTCAACCAGCTGGTCACCTCCATTGATCATCGTCAGCGTCAGCTGGACCAAGATGCCATCAACACCCGCAAAGAAGTGGTGGAACTGCTGAAGCAGGACTGGCAAAACAGCATCAGCCAGTGCGAACAGTTGCTGACCAGCACCCAGAATCATCTGCAGGATTTACAGCAACTGCTATTGGCCTCGTGCCACGAACTTCGCTCACTGCTGGACGCCATTTCCCGCTATTGCGAACAGGCCAGTCGACACGATGCCATCAACAGTGTTATCCGGCTGGAGCAACATCTTGACCGTATCGAGCACTGGAGTAGCGAACGCATGAACCATTGGGAAGGTTTCCACCACCGGGTCCATCAATACCTGCGTCAGTTTGTCACCATGGATGAGCGCAAGGCATTGATGGAGCGGGTGCGGGAAGGCATCCGAAGTTATCAGGCATTGCCCTGGTATCTGCGCTACGCCAACGAAGAACCGCTGGCCCGATTGCGGGATATTGAACCACCCCGAGCGAAAGAAAATCTGGCACGGGTAATCCATGATGAAGGTGAGCTGACGGCCATCGAAGACTTTGATGCCCTGAAGCAGCAGGTTAAGGAATGGCTGGTCAGGCAAGAGCAACAGTCCGGAATACTGCCATCCTACGAACGGGCACTGGAACAGCTGGCCAGCCAATGGCCTATGGAAAAACTGAACATGGTCGCAGGCTGGCTGTTCAGCGCCCTGACTGAAATGGGCCACCAGCAAAACCGGCAGAACATTGCAGATCATCAGTGGCATGCGGCTCTCCCGGCCATCGCTCCCGAGTTTTACGTGGAACGCCTGAGTCTGACCCCTAACACACTCCGCCTGGAAAGAGAGAAACCAATTGTTGACCGATAACCCCTACCAGCAGATCGCCGATCTGATCAATGATGAATGCTTCCCGGAACTGGATACCCGGCTGCGTCGGGGTGAACATATCGACGCTCGCCACCACCGGATTTTCAATATTATCCAGGACGGTTTTTCCCTGCTGGTCGAACACTACCTCCGGTATGGTATTGACCTTGTTCAGACACCGGAAGCGTATTACTACCTCCGCCCCGGCACTGCCGGTAAAAGCCTGATTCGTGCCAGAAAACTGGATGAACTGACCATGGTCGTTGGTCAGGTGCTGGCCATGTTCCATCTCGATCCCGAGCAACTGGAAGGCAGTGGCTGGATATCCGCCGATGCAATCTACGAGCGGCTGCGACTGCTGCTGGACAATGAATACCTTTGCCAACTGCTGGAACGAAAAAAAATCGAGACCCAGGCAGACCGTGAAAAAGCCATGGAAACCCTGCGTAAGGCCATCCGGCAGCTGGCCAGGCTGGGCATGGTAAGGCTGGAAGGCAACCAGGCCAGCCGTCTGCAGACCCAGGCACCGTTGCTGCGATTTATTGATCCTGTTCGCTCAACGGCTTCGTCACCAGAAGCCGCCAGGGCAGCCATGGCGCAGCTGGTTCGTGACGGTTATATCAGCCTGAATGACGATGAAGAACCTGTGATGCAGGAAACTTCTGATCCGGAAGATAATCCGGAAAACGCTCCACAAGAAAAGCGTCACGGTGAAGACGACACCGTTATATCTGAACAGGCCCTTGAACAAGAGCAGGAAGCATGAGCCAGAAAAGAACCCAGATCCGCAGCCTGACCCTGGTTAACTTCCGGGGTGTCTTCTTCAAGACTCTGGACATGCACCCATTAATGAGCAACCTCATCGGCCATAACGGTGCCGGTAAGACCACCATTATGGGAGCCTTGCTGATTAACCGGGTACCCGACAATCGTCTGGTTCGCCTGCGTAACAATTCCGACAGCGGACAGGATCGCAGTGATAATGGTATCTGGGGACGCATCAGTGCCGGTACCTGTTACAGCCTGGTGGATTACGAACTTTACGACGGCAGGCGGGCAATAGCGGGTGTCCAGATTCGTCGCCTGAGCCAGCCAAAAGTCGAGCTGAAACTGTTTGCCATTACCGGTGTCGATGATGATGTTCCGGTGCGTGATCTGGTGATGAGGCCGGTGCCCGGTGAAAATGGCTTATACGAACCTCTGGATGGTAAGGCCCTGAGAAATCAGGTCTCCATGATGGGCGGTGAACTGCAAAGCTTCAACACCACCGCCCAGTATATGAACTGGCAGTTCGAGCAGCGGATTATTCCCCGCCGAATGGAAAACAGCCAGGATCGCCAGCGTTATTACCGCATGCTGGAAACCAGCCTCTACGGCGGCTTGTCATCAGAGCTGCAAAAAGGACTGAGGGATTATCTGCTGCCAGCGGATGATCAGGTACGCCAATCCATTGGCTCCATGCAAAGTGCCTTGCAACAGACCCAGCGAACCCGTCGCCAGATAGAAAGCACCCGAAGTGACCGGAAGGTCATTCGGGAGATTCTGGAGTCCAGCTATGCCCTTGGCGAACATGTTCTGGCATGGTCAGAAAAACAACAGGCCAAACTTCAGGCTGAGCTGAAAGATAAACGTCAGCAAGAGCATCAGGCACAACTGGAGCTGGAAACCAAAAAACAACAGCTGTCAGCCATTGAAGCACGATTACTGACCCTGGATACCCTGGACAGTGAACTGGCAAGCCGTGAAGAAGACGCTGACGAGCGTCTGGATCATGCCAAAAACCTTGAACGACTGCATACCGATCTGCAAAGACTGGAGAATGAACAGAGCAACCATAACCAGCAGCTGGAAGAGCTGAGCGAACAGAACGCATTACTGGGAAGGCAGTATGAAGAAGAGTCCGCTGAGCTTAAGCGCCTGCAAGATGATATTGCACAACTGGTAAAACAGCTGACCAGTGTCGAGCAGGCCTATTCTGAAGAAGCCCGAAAAGCCGGATTATACCTTGCCGCCCTCAGGGCGTTGAATGAAGTGCGTGACAGCTTTAACCAGCCAGACCTGGCAGCAGACGCACTCACCCCGTTAATGGGAACGTTGCGGCAGGCTGAAAAGGACGTTTCCGGCCGCTATTACAGCCAGAAGCCACTACTGGATGAGGCGGAAACCATTCGCGGGCATTTCGAGGCAACCCTGTCTCTGCTGGCGACGTTTGGTGATACCGATATTGACCTGAAACAGGCAGCCAGCCGCAGCGACCACTGGCGACATCACCATGAACAACAAACAACACTGGCTACACAGATACCGGTATTGATCAGACAGCAGCAACAGCGCCAGAAAGAAGAAGAGCAACTGAAGAAGCTGCAACAGGCCGTTGCGATGCTTCCCGAAGAATGGCGCAACCGGATTCAGGATGAAGCCAGCTGGAACACCAGCCTGAACACCGCCACTCATGAGCAACAATTCCAGCAACAGAAAATAGATACCCTTGGCGGACAAATCCAGCAATCCAGACAGACAATGGTACAAATCCAGGGCAGCCTCACCCAGGCCCGTCAGGATAATATTCACTGGCTGGATGCTCGCAGACTGGGTCAGGCGATTCAAGCCATCCGCCCGGCTGCACTGATGGAAAGCCACAATGACTTTATCACCCTGCGCCAGCAAATCAGCCAGGAACAGCAGGAAAACCTGCAGGCCAATGTGCAGCTTGGCAAGCATCTGGAAGAGCTGCGCTCCCGCATGGCCCAGCTGGAAATCAAGGCATCAAAAGAGCTGCAACAACTGCAAAAGCTGGCGGAGATGACCGGCGGAGTGGTGATCAGTGACTATTTTGATAACGATGATATCTCCCTGGAAGAGGCGGCCTGGCTGGAGGCCAAGTTTGGCCCGTTACGCCACGCCATCCAGGTTCGGGACATCAGCAAAGCTGCCGCCATTATCCGCGAAGAAAGCGATCGCCCGGATCATGTCTGGCTACTGGGTGGCACACCGGGAGCGTCTTTTTCGGAAGAAGAGTATCTCCATACCCCCCTTGAGCAGAAAGAAGACGGCAGTGTCCTGGTAGAAATCGCCAGCAATGTTGCCCGTTTAAGCCGGGAACCTGAGTTCCCGACCATTGGCCGACTGGCCCGGGAGAAAGAGCAGGAAAGACTGCGGCAGCAGGAAGAACAGCTGCTGGATCAGCTGCAGGAACTGGCCATTGGCAAACGACAGTTGGAGAAATGCCAGCAACTTCTCGATCAGCTGTCCGCCAAAAGCCAGTGGCTTGGTGTTCAGGAGCCGCCGGTTAATGAGCTTACCGGGCAACTGGAGCGGCTGGAAGCCCAGGTCGAATCACTGACGGTTGATCTGGCCGATGCCGAGCAGCAGAAAACCAGTCTGAATAGTGTTGTTCGTTGTCTTGAACAGTGGCAAACCAGTGCCTGGCTATTGAATGACGACCCCGATCGTCAATCATTAGAGGCTCTCCATGAGCAACTGCAAAGTGCCACTGACGCTAAAGCCTGGACGGATAAACATCAGCAGACGATTCGGCAACTCAATGAGCATCGCTTCTATATTCAGCAGCCACCGGTAGAGAATCTGGATGCCCTGCGAGCAGAACTGGAACAGCTGAAGCAGCAGTTAAGCCATTACCACCAGCAGAAAGACCTTCTGACGTCGGCCATGGACAAAGCCCCTAATCTGCGCTTTGCAGAGTCTGTGGCGCGGCAGGAAGAAAAAGAGAATCTGCAAAATCAACTCAGGAATGAGTACGAGACTAAGCAACAGCAGGAACAACAGCAAAACAAGTATGCGACACAACTTCGTGAGCAGTGCCACTCACTTGAGAAAAGCATCCACTCTATCAATGCTCTCCTGAGTCAAAATAGTCATCAGCAATCAGAGCTCAAACGACAAATTTCTGATATCCCCCTGACCTGGAAAGTGGGTCTGAAGGAAGAGTGTGCTGCACAGTTAACCAGCATCAAGGCAGAAAAATCTGAACTTATTCAGGAAATCAAACAGCAAAACATCGCACAAAGTACTGTTGCAGCAGAACGGAAAAAAGTCGAGGAGCGACTCAGTGATACCATAGCGGATATTCATCAGCTGGAACCAAAAGCGCAACACGCCACCACCAGCCATGAACGGATTGTGCAACAGGCAGAACAGTCCGGGTTACGACATCGGCTGCATATTCATCACCTGCTGAATCAGGACAGTGACGTGTTACGTGACGGTTTGGCGACGGCCAGGGTCGCATTGGCAAAGGCTCTCGAGAATGAACAGAAAAATGGCCAGGACAGTCTTTATCAACAAATAGAGAAAAGCAGCAGCACGGATTTGCCAGCACTGTTCCAATGCTTTATTGATTCACAAACGTATCTTGCCCAGCGCATGGATAAAACGTTGTATCAATCGGATGACCCAAGGCAAAACCTGGAGTTGCTGGAAGAGCGGCTGACTCGTCTGGAAACTCTGTTAAAAGACGCTGAGAAGCGCTTCCTCGCCGAATCGGACAGCCTCGGGCAGAACATTCAGCGCAAGATCAACAAAGAGCGTAAACAGATTCATCTGTTGAACGCTGCCCTGTCCAGTGTGCATTTTGGCACTATTCGGGCGATCAAAATTGAGCTGGAAGTGATCGACAGTTTCCAGAAAATACTGGATGCCTTGCAGCAGGAATTTTACGCAGACCTGTTCCGCAAACCCGATATCACGGTGGAGGCGGCTCTGGAATACCTCTTTAAGAAGGAAACCGGGGGTACCATTGTTGGTGATAAACTGCTGGATTATCGTGAGTACATTCGCCTGAATATTCTGATTCAGCGGGCTGGCAGCAGTCAGTATGAACCAGCCAACCCAACCAACCTTTCCACCGGTGAAGCCATTGGCACCGGTCTGGCCATTCTTACCATGGTGCTGCATTCATGGGAAGTCGCTACCAATAACCGCGATGGCAAAGGACACGCCGCCAGTCGTCTGTTATTTCTGGATGAAGCGGCACGGCTTGATGCCAGGGCACTGGCCACTCTGGAAGAGCTCTGTGACCATCAATCCCTGCAACTGCTGGTTGGTGCGCCGGATAATGTGCTGCCCAAAAATGGCATTACTTATCGGATGGTGCGCCTGATGGAACCTTACGAGCATGTTATTTTCTCTGGCGTAAAAGGCAGGCTGCCCCAGGGGGCTGAATCGTGACATTCCAGCCAGAGGATGCCATACCGATTGCTTTAGACTTGTTAGCAGACAGCTATCGTCAGAAAGGTCGGCAAATGTCGGCCTTTCTGACACACCTCATAAAGGTGGGCTGGGTCGAGCAGTGTAGCTTTCGCCAAAGAAACAATGATTTTGCCCTGAGAACCGCCCATGACCGCCAGAGTTTTCTGGAGTATATGGAAAGGCAGTTCGGCAACAACTGGCAAACGTCACTGGAGCAGGGTGAAACAAGGGAAGCATTTCTCACCCAACATCTGATATCACCGTTACCAGGGCATATCCATAGCCGTGTAGTTAATGCTATTTGGGGCGATCACTCCAAGAAACAGGCGTCAACACCGCCTGGGATATCAACAAGAGACAGCGAACTGATTCAACTCCGCACCCGAATGGAATGTCAGCTGCATTTTGCTGGAAGGATTATTAATTGCCGGGATGACATGGCCTTTTCAGATGCAGTCATCATCAATGAAACTGCACTGGGCAAGCTGCAAAGTATACAGTGTGAAGCGCCAATAAATATCATCACGGTGGAAAATGCCGGTGCCTGGCAACATCTGCCCTTACCGGAAAATGTTATTGCTCTCTTCGTTCCGGGAAATAATCAAAAGCTGGCGTTAAAGCTTCTGTCGTTTTTTCCGGACTACCAATGGTGCCACTTTGGCGACCTGGATCAGAAGGGACTTGATATTGCCGCATCACTGGCCCGAGCTCAGAATAAACCTCTGAAGCTATTAATTCCTGACTGGTGGAACGACTATCAGCCCCATTTCAAGCTGGGAATAAAACAGGGGAAAATTGCCTGGCGGAAAGATATCTGTCCTCAATCCAGAAAGTACGCACAACACCCCTTTATCAATTCGCTTGCCGATGATGCAAAATGGATGGAGCAGGAGGCCATCGTACTGGACTCCCGCCTGTTGGATGAGATCCGACGTCTTTTTGATAGTGACCTACCAGGCTGACTTCAACAGCCCCAGTACCTGCTCATAACTGGCATCGACCCGGTTATAGAGCAGTGCACCATCGTCGATACTCATACGAGCAATGTCTTCCAGTTGAGACTCATGCACCTTGCCACTTTCTGACAATGTTCTTGGCAGCCCTGTTTGCTCAAAGAGCTCATCCTGCATGGCGCGAATATAGATAATAGTTTCAGCCGCCCGCCGCTCTTCGGGTACTTTGCTGTAAAAATCGGCACCGGCCAGGGGAAGCAGCAGCTCACCGATCGCCTGTTCACACCGGGGCAGGTTGTATTCCAGAACATAAGGCAACATCAGACTCATGCAGACGCCGTGGGGAAGATGGGTTATCGCCCCAAGCGAGTGCCCGATGGCATGTACCAGCCCAACCATGGAGTTGGAAAAGGCAATGCCCGCCATGGTGGCTGATTCTGCCAGCTTCAATCGGAGATTCTGGCTATCAGGTGTGGCAAGCACCCGAAGCAGGTTTTCCCGTATGCCTTTGATCGCTGCAACGGCATAGGCATCACTGATCGGATTCTTGGCCGTCCCCAGAAACGCTTCAATGGCATGGGTCATGGCATCCATGGCGGTGGCAGCGGTGATAGGCGGTGGCAGTGTCAGGGTCATCCGTGGATCAAGAACCGCCACATCAGGCATCAGAAATGAAGAGCTATAAGGCACTTTACGACCCGTTGCATCATCGCGAATAACCGCAACTTTGGTCACTTCTGAACCGGTACCCGCCGTCGTTGGCAGAATAAATAACGGCTTTAGTCGTTTAGTCAGCGCACCAGAACCGCTGTAAGCCAGAAGATCATCGCCACCTTCAGACACGAGAATATTGACCGCCTTTGATGTATCAATCACCGACCCACCACCAATGGCAATAATGCCATCCGCACCATGCTCACGATAAAACCGGGTGATGGCAGATACGACACTGGTTGATGAGTCTGGCGGTACATCACTATAGACACCCGCCATCAGAACCCCGTCAACCACCAGAGCCTGCTTGACGGGCTCAATTAAACCGGCGTTGAGCACCCCGCCATCGGTAATAATCAATGGCTTCTTTACCCCAAGGCTGGCCAGTTCATAGGGTATATGCTCCAGGGCTTCATTGCCTGAAACGATTTTGACCGGATTAAAGAATTCAAAATAGCTGCGGTTCATCTCACAAATACCCCCATAACAAAACCGGCAAACACGCCCAGATAGATTTGAAATGCCCCCTCCAGCTTTTCCTTTATGGAAATCTCCGGGTAATGACGCATGATTTTCCGGCCTATAAACCGGGGTAGTGTGATCACTTCGAGTCGCTCAAAGCAGCGAACCAGTTTCATGGAGGCAGAAAGGTCACCATCAACCACCATTCGCTCCCTGGCAAAGGCATCGGTTGTGCCTTCCTGAAAAGAGAGCGTACTAAAAGCATGGGCGAGGTGTTTGAATTGAATATCCACATCGGACTTGGTTTCACTGCTTTTACGACCCGGTTTTATTCGCCCGTCACTTTTCTTCATATACAAACACGGGCCACGGGACATAACACTCATGGAAAAGGTAAAACCATCGGGCAATGATTCGATTTCCTGCTGAATCAGCTGGTCAGTCCGACAGGCCCTGGCCAGCCCATGACCAATAAAAGCCAGCATAAAACGGACATACAAACGCTTTATGCGCCAGATAACGGGAAGGGATGGGGTCACCTGAAGCTCCTGCCAGCGAACCGCCGGGCAATAATTATTGTTGTTATTTCCGGGTGACATTATCCACAATCAGAAGATGGTCGGCTATATAGGGAGTGTTATTCAGGACAATGAAATAGATTTAACACATAAAAAAACCCAGTTGATTGTTCAACTGGGCTTTTCTGTTGGGTGCCTGGCGATGACCTACTCTCACATGGGGAGACCCC
>NZ_PJPV01000075.1 GCF_002864045.1 Endozoicomonas acroporae | reverse complement strand
GTATTCAACCTATACCAATGCCCGTATGGAAGGGTTGAACAGCTTGTTCCAAGCGGCCAGAGCAAGGGCTAAAGGTTACCGGAACACAGGCACGTTCATAACGATGATTTACCTGATCGCCAGCCCTGTGGCAGACATCCTGAAATCCATATGAAACGGCGAAGAGCCCTTTTTTATCTGCCATCAACACGTCTTTGGTGATTGATTGGGCTGTAAGCAGGAACTTTTTAAAGAAGGGACAGTCCCAAGCGATAATTCGGTATTTCTATAATTCAATGAACACATCCAACGCTGGCTCAAATTTTGGTTTTGTTTGTCCGTGTTTTCAGGATTGGTCAGGAACGCCTTTAGCAAACCCTTATGCAATCAGCACACATCGAGGTATGGCTGGCAATTATGTACAGATAGTTAATTCCCCCCATGACAGATATATAAATAAGGACGTAACCAACCAGGACATGCCGTCTTCTACTCCACGTTCCCTTAATGATTTTTCCATTTCTGATTCACCATCCACTGAGGACAAACCGCCGTTTCCCGGATTCTATTTACAGGCAGATCTTGATGCCATTGTCCCTTGTGATGTGCCCAGGAACGCCGCTGATGATTTTACAAAAACGGACTTAACCCCAAGAAGCTCTCAACAAATAGCTCAGCAATTACCCTCACAAAATGCATCAGTCAGTTTTTCTCAGCCATCATCGCGTCCAGTGGCTGTAGTTGATCCATTGAACACTGCTGCACAACAGCAAGCGTGCAAAGAAACTGGCCGGTTGAGATTGACTGAACCATCCGGTTCTGGTGCACCTCTGCTTGTTTCACCTAATTTTCAAAGAGGCAGGCCAAAGCAGGCAAACAGTAAAGCCAAATATGCCACATCCGATAAACGCAGGGCTAGCATGGCCAGAAGCGCAGCCAAACACGCCAAAACCGAAAAAGGCAAGGCTAGCAGGGCCAGATACGCCAAAACCGATAAAGGTAAGGCTTGCAGGGCCAAATACGCCCAATCCCAAAAAGGCAGAGCCAATAATGCCAGAAGCTTAGCCAAATACGCCCAAACTGCTAAAGGCATGGAAACAAGAGCTATATGTAATGCAAGATCAAACGCCTATAAAACAGCCTTAAAAAAAGGCTCTAGTGAAAAAGTAGCGAGGGAAAAAGGAGAGCTGGCAGCGAATGCAAAAAAAGCAGAATTAT
The DNA here is from genome assembly GCF_002864045.1 of Endozoicomonas acroporae. Classification (GTDB taxonomy): domain Bacteria; phylum Pseudomonadota; class Gammaproteobacteria; order Pseudomonadales; family Endozoicomonadaceae; genus Endozoicomonas; species Endozoicomonas acroporae. The sequence continues at coordinate 64,145 of NZ_PJPV01000075.1, read as the reverse complement.
CATCACGTCCCTCTCTTCCCCCGCCTTCAGCCCCCCCTGACTGAAGGAATATTAACATTCCTGATGAAGCTCTCCTCACCCAGAGTGGTAAGCAATCGAAGCTAAAAAACAGCTACCAAACCGGAAAAGTCGGTGGGTTCGACAGATAGATTTACGTTTACGTAAGGGGAAGATATACTCTTAGAAAGAAGCGTCTTCAACACGCTGCCAATAACGAGCACAGAACCATGTCCGAGCGCACGTTCACTATTTCAGAACTCGCCCGGGAGTTTGACCTCACTCCCAGGGCGATACGCTTTTATGAAGATCAGGGGCTACTCAGCCCAAAGCGTAATGGTCTGCAGCGCGTATATAGCAAGAGGGACCGCGTTCATCTTAAGCTTATTGTCCGGGGCAAGCGTCTTGGCTTAAGCCTGGCTGAATCCAGGGATTTGATTGCGCTGTATGACCCGACGTCCCGAAATAAAAAGCAGCTCCAGGCAATGCTTGATGCCATTGATACGTCCAGTATGCGCCTTGAGCAACAGCTGCAGGACATTCACATAATGCAGGATGAACTTACCGAAGCCAGAAAGCGCTGTGTTAAAGCACTGAAGGAAAGCGAACAGTAAACCGTTAGATAAAACTCCCACAGCAATAACAATAAAAAGTGAGGAAGCCCCAATGAGCCAATACGCAGAGCTGAATTTCAACCTTGGAGAAACCAGCGACATGCTCAGGGAGCAGGTCAGGCAATTTGCTGCAAAAGAGATTGCACCAAGGGCAATGGAGATCGACCAGACCAACCAGTTTCCCATGGATCTCTGGCAAAAAATGGGGGATATGGGCTTGTTGGGTATCACCGTATCTGAACCTTATGGCGGCTCAGCCATGGGGTATCTTGCCCATGTTATCGCCATGGAAGAGATCAGCAGGGCTTCTGCTGCCGTTGGGCTCAGCTATGGAGCCCACTCCAACCTCTGTGTCAACCAGATCTTCCGCATGGGTAGCGATGCGCAAAAAGAACAATATCTGCCTGACTTGATCAGTGGCCAGGCCGTCGGAGCGCTGGCCATGAGTGAACCGGAAGCCGGTTCCGATGTCGTCAGTATGAAGCTCAGGGCCGAAAAGAAAGGCGACCGCTTTATCCTGAACGGTAACAAAATGTGGATCACTAATGGCCCTGATGCCTCCACCTACGTGATCTATGCCAAAACGGAACCGGAAAAAAGATCCCGTGGCATCACCGCCTTTATTGTCGAAAGGGACTTCCCCGGATTCTCCAGGGCACAGAAACTGGACAAACTGGGTATGCGGGGTTCAAACACCTGCGAACTGGTGTTTGAGAACTGTGAAGTGCCTGCCCGGAACGTGCTGGGCAACCTCAATGGCGGTGTTGAAGTGCTGATGAGCGGACTGGACTACGAGCGGGTGGTGCTTTCAGGAGGCCCCACCGGCATCATGCAGGCCTGCCTGGATGTGGTTCTGCCTTACATTCATGACCGTAAACAGTTTGGCCAGTCCATCGGTGAATTTCAGCTGATTCAGGGCAAGGTTGCCGATATGTACACCCGGATGAATGCCTGCAAAGCTTACCTCTATGCTGTCGCTGCCGCCTGTGACCGTGGCGAAACAACCCGCAAGGATGCGGCAGGCGTTATTCTCTACTGTGCCGAAACAGCAACGGCACTGGCACTGGATGCCATCCAGATACTCGGTGGCAATGGCTATATCAATGACTACCCCACCGGACGCCTGTTAAGGGATGCCAAACTGTACGAGATCGGTGCCGGCACATCGGAAATCCGTCGTATGCTGATCGGCCGGGAGCTGTTTCAGGAAACCGGACATTAAACGGAGGGGGATTGTCATGGTGGCACTGACCACAACAATAGCCATAGACAGCGCAGAATTTAATGACAACCGTCGTCAAATGCAGGCACTGGTTGATGAACTGCAGCAGAAGTCTGATCACCTGAAACTGGGGGGATCTGCAAAAGCCCGGGAAAAACACATCAGCAAAGGCAAACTGCTGCCCAGAGATAGAATCGCCCTGTTGCTGGACCCCGGCTCCCCATTTATGGAAGTCGGACTTTTTGCAGCCGACAAAGTCTACAACGAAGCAGTACCCTGTGCCGGCGTGGTGGCCGGTATTGGCCAGGTTTCAGGCCGTGAGTGCATGATTGTCGCTAACGATGCCACCGTCAAAGGCGGCAGCTACTTTCCACTCACCGTTAAAAAGCATTTAAGAGCCCAGGCCATCGCCGAGCAGAATCACCTGCCCTGTATCTATCTGGTGGATTCCGGTGGTGCCAATCTGCCCAGGCAGGATGAAGTGTTTCCTGACCGGGAACACTTTGGCCGGATTTTCTTTAATCAGGCCAATATGTCGGCCAGGGGAATTCCACAAATTGCCGCTGTGATGGGTTCCTGCACGGCCGGCGGCGCTTATGTTCCTGCCATGGCGGATGAAAGCATTATCGTCCGCGGTCAGGGCACCATTTTCCTTGCTGGACCTCCCCTGGTCAAAGCCGCCACCGGCGAAGAAATTAGCGCAGAGGCTCTGGGCGGTGCAGACGTTCACTGTCGTCAATCCGGCGTGGCCGACCATTACGCCAATGATGATGCCCATGCCATCCACCTGATTCGACAATCGGTATCCCGCCTGAATCAGGTAAAGAAAAGTTATTACGATTTCCGGCCAAGTACTGAACCACTGTATGACATCAAAGAGCTCTATGGGGTTGTCCCTTCGGACCTGAGACAGCCCTATGACGTCAGGGAAGTCATCGCCCGTATTGTTGATGGCTCCGATTTTGATGAGTTCAAGGCGCTGTTTGGGGAAACGCTGGTGTGTGGCTTTGCCCGGATTCATGGGCATCCGGTGGGGATTGTTGCCAACAACGGCATACTCTTTTCCGAATCCGCCCAGAAAGGTGCGCACTTTATCGAACTGTGCTGTCAGCGCAAAATGCCACTGGTATTTCTCCAGAATACCACCGGTTATATGGTGGGATCCCAGGCGGAGTCCGGAGGTATTGCCCGTCATGGCGCGAAAATGGTCAACGCCGTTGCCTGTGCCAGAGTCCCAAAATTCACGGTGATAATCGGCGGCAGCTTTGGTGCAGGCAATTATGGCATGTGTGGCAGAGCCTACGACCCCCGGTTTCTCTGGAGCTGGCCCAATGCCCGTATTTCGGTGATGGGCGCAGAACAGGCCGCCAATGTCCTGGTCCAGGTCAAACGTGATGCCAAACAGGGGCAGGCATTAAGTGAAGAGGAAGCGCGGGCCATCCGTCAGCCCATTCTTGAGAACTACAATCACCAGGGCAACCCTTACTACGCCAGTGCACGACTCTGGGATGACGGGGTGATTGATCCGGCGGATACCCGCACCGTCCTTGGGCTGGGCCTTTCTGCGGCAATGAATGCCCCCATTGAAGACACCCGCTTTGGCATATTCAGGATGTAAGGTGCACATTACAATGAACTATAAAAACCTGACCCTTGATATAAGTGACCAACCCCGTCAGATTGCTACGCTCTGTCTCAACCGACCTGAAACCGGCAACGCCCTGAATAAAGAGCTGATTGCCGAAATGCACAAGGCTTTTGATCAGATTGAGCAGACGCCCACCCGCCTGCTGATACTCAAAGCCAATGGTAAACATTTCTGTACCGGTGCTGACCTCAACTGGATGAAACAATCGAAAGCGCTGAACAAAGAAGAAAATCATCAGGATGCACGACAACTGGCCAGCCTGATTCAAAGGCTGGACCAGTTCCCTGCGCCTACTATAGCGGCGATCCAGGGTGCAGCATTTGGTGGTGCCCTGGGGCTGATCACCGCCTGTGATATCGCCATCGCCAGTAAATCCGCAAAGTTTTGCCTGAGCGAAGTCAAGCTCGGGCTTATTCCTGCGGTCATCAGTCCCTACGTTGTTCGAGCCATGGGAGCACACCAGGCACGACGCTATTTTCTCAGTGCAGAAACCATCTCAGCCAAACAGGCTCTGCGCCTGAACCTGATTCATGAACGGTGTAAAGAGCAGGATTTATCATCGACAGTCGAAGCACTTTGTGGCCAAATCATTCAAAACGCCCCCGTTGCCATGGCTGAAGCGAAACGATTAATTGATGACGTCAATCATCAGCTGATTGATGAAGACCTCATTGATCTGACCTGCGAACGAATTGCTAGTATTCGTATTTCACCGGAAGGTCAGGAGGGATTGAGCGCTTTTCTGGAAAAGCGTGCTCCGGGTTGGGGAGAGCCATCAGCCAATAAAAAGCCTTCAGCCAATAAAACGCCATCAGCCAATAAAAAGCCATCAGCAGAGGAGCAACACCATGATTAAACGCCTGCTGATTGCCAACCGTGGTGAAATCGCCTGCCGAATTATAAAAACAGCCCATGCCATGGGTATGGAAACCATTGCCCTCTATTCCGATGCCGACCATCGAGCCCTCCATACGACCATGGCCACTAAAGCAGTCTATGCTGGCCCAAGCCCTGCTCTTGAGAGTTACCTGGATATTGAAAAAATATTGTCCATAGCAGAACAGGAAAAGGCGGATGCCATTCACCCGGGCTATGGCTTCCTGTCAGAAAATGCCGACTTTGCCCTGGCCTGCCAGCAAAGAGGCATTATCTTCGTAGGCCCTCCAGCTTCGGCCATTGATGCCATGGGCTCAAAAAGTGAAGCCAAGAAAATCATGGCAGAGGCCGGAGTCCCTCTGGTTCCCGGTTACCACGGCGAGCACCAGAGTAACCAGCAGCTGATGGCTGAAGCCGAACTCATTGGTTACCCCCTGCTGATCAAGGCTGCTTTTGGCGGTGGCGGTAAAGGGATGCGTGTTGTTGATCGTTCAGAGCACCTGGAGCAACAGCTGGAGTCGGCAAGGCGTGAAGCAGAAAAAGCGTTCGGCAATGATCAACTGCTGCTTGAACGCTTTGTCACTAAAGCGCGGCATGTGGAAGTTCAGATTTTCTTTGACCAACAGGGAAATGGTGTGTTCCTTTTTGACCGGGACTGCTCTTTGCAGCGCCGACATCAAAAAGTGATTGAAGAAGCGCCTGCCCCCGGCCTGACTCCCGAACTGCGCGAAGCCATGGGCAATGCCGCCGTTGCCGCCGGCAAAGCCATCGGCTATCAAGGGGCGGGTACCGTGGAGTTTCTGCTTGATGGTGATCAATTCTACTTTATGGAGATGAATACCCGCCTCCAGGTGGAGCATCCGGTAACGGAAATGGTCACCGATCTGGACCTGGTGGAGTGGCAGTTAACCGTGGCATCCGGCCAGCCTCTGCCATTGGATCAGGCGTCATTACACTGCCATGGCCATGCCATTGAAGCCCGGTTGTACGCAGAAAACCCACGGCTGAATTTTCTGCCCACCTCAGGACGCATTTTGACCCTGGAATGGCCAGAGACCCATGGCAACCTGCGTATTGATACCGGTATTCAGGCCGGTGACAGCATCACTGCCTGGTACGACCCCATGATGGCAAAAATCATTGCCAGAGGCCCCAGCCGACAGGCTGCAATAGCGCAGCTTCAGACGGCACTGGCTCGGTATCATCAGGCAGGGATCTGCGATAATCGGGACTTCCTGGTACATCTGCTGGCAACGCCGGCATTTATTGATGCCAAACTCAGTACAGACTTTATTGATCATCACCCTTTTCCTGCTTTATCCCCGGAGCAAAGAGAGCAGCTGTTAGCGGTTGCGGCTATTTATCAGTTTGAATGTGGCAACCTCGCCAGACCGGATGAGTTACTGCCAACCTCGTGTGGCTCCAATTTCAGCACAGAATCCCTGGTTCAGCTTTATCTGGATGAACAGCGCTGGCTGGTCAGGGTCGATAAACAGTCCAACCGTTATCTACTCCGTATCGGAGATAAATCACTGACTGTAACCGCCAACGTTAACCACAAAACCTGCGGCGCATTCTTGAGCCTCCGTTTTGACACGACAGACGCAGAGAAATTACAGCCAATCATTTGCCGTATAATTCCCCAGCCCGGGGAATTATTGAAAGTCATTCTTCCGGAAATCAGCTATGAAGTTGCACTCCCCGGCCATCCCATGGAACAGGAAGACCATCAGGATAATGTACCTCTTGCTCCGATGAGTGGCTCCATCACCTGCGTGATGGTCAATGAGGGCCAGTCTGTGGCGCAGGGAACCCCGCTGCTGATGATGGAAGCCATGAAGATGGAGCACTGCATCACTGCCAAAGAGTCCGGAACCGTTGAGCGGATACTTTATCAGGCCGGAGACCAGGTTGGGGCAGGTTCACCATTACTGACGTTCATCGAAAAACCATAAAAACAACGACATGGAGTAAAGGGATGTCCAGTGATACCGCCAATTCACAGCAACTGCCTGACAGGGTAACGCTGGTTGAGATGGGTGCCAGAGACGGGCTGCAGAATCAGCCGGAGATACTCTCTGCCGGGATTCGCTCTGAGCTGATCAACCGTCTTGCCAGAACAGGACTGAAGCGCATTGAAGCGGGCAGCTTTGTGTCACCAAAAGCCGTTCCGCAAATGGCAGACTCCCACAAAGTTTTTGATCTTCTTCATCGACAACCGGGGATCACCTATGGTGCCCTGACCCCAAATCTCAAAGGTTTTGAAGCAGCCCTGGCCGCTGGCGCTGATGAAGTGGCGGTATTTACTTCAGCCTCAGAAGGGTTCAGCCAGAAAAATATCAACTGCTCCATTGCCGAAAGCCTGCAGCGTTTTGAACCGGTTATGGCAGCGGCAAAAAAACACGGTTTAAACGTCAGAGGCTATGTTTCCTGTGTGATGGGATGCCCCTATGATGGCGATATCCCCCCTTCCGCCGTTGCCGGGGTTGCCGAACAACTCTGGCAGATGGGCTGCTATGAAATATCCCTGGGCGACACCATTGGCGTTGGCACACCCCTCAACGCCAAAAAAGTGCTGGAGCACACTTCCCGACATATTCCCGTCTCAGCCCTGGCGGCACACTTTCACAATACCTATGGACAGGCGCTTGCCAATGTCCTGGCCCTGCTCGAAGAAGGGCTTTCGGTGATTGACAGTTCGGTTGCCGGCCTGGGAGGTTGCCCTTATGCCCCCGGAGCTTCGGGCAATCTGGCGACGGAGGATGTGGTCTATATGCTGCACGGCATGGGCATAAAAACCGGGATAAATATGGAGGAACTGCTCAAAGCGGCTACATTCATTTGTGACCAGCTGGGCATACCCTCAAGATCAAATGCCGGGTTGGCATTGAGCCGGTCGATTCATCCTTCCGGGTGAATTGAAACTCGCTAATTTAGAAAAGAACCCAGAAAAGAAGCCAAAAGAGAAAGCCAATGTCAGCACTGTGGATACCGGATCAAAACACAATAACATCATCCAATCTTCAGGCGTTTATCAACCGCGTAAAAGAAGTCACAGGTTTACCACTGGAGGATTATTCTGATCTATACCAATGGAGCATTGAAGACCGCCCGGCCTTCTGGCAACGGCTGGCAGAATTCTACCGCGTACAATTTCATACCCAACCCTCCGCGCCCTTAATAAACGACAATATGCCAGGTGCTCAATGGTTTCCTGATTCAACACTGAACTATGCAGAACACCTGCTGCAACGAAGAGATAATAAAACAGCCCTGGTATTCCAAGGTGAGAATGGCCGTCGCCGAACCCTGAGCTACCGGGAACTCTATCAATCAGTAGCCGCAGCTCAACAGGGGTTGATTGCAGCCGGTATCAAAAAAGGGGATCGTATTGCGGCCTTTATGCCCAACTGCCCGGAAACCATTATTGTGATGCTGGCCGCCACAGCGCTCGGGGCAATCTGGTCATCCTGTTCGCCAGATTTTGGTATTCAGGGCGTTCTGGACCGTTTCGGACAGATTGAGCCCCGGCTTCTGCTCACGGTTGACGGTTACTTTTATGGCGGTAAAACCATCGACTGTATGGCAAAAACAGCCCAGATTCAGCAAAACATCCCATCGCTGGAAACCACTGTCGTTGTGCCTTTTGCCAATCCGGAGCCGGATTTTGTGCAGCTCAGCACTCTCAATAAAAACAGCAATGCGGTACTCTGGGCTGATTTCTGCCAACCATCGAGTAAATCGGTGAGTATCATCCCTGTCGAGTTTAATCATCCACTGTTTATTATGTACTCTTCAGGTACCACTGGCGTTCCCAAGTGTATTGTTCATGGTCATGGTGGAACGCTGCTACAGCATTTGAAAGAGCTGGGCCTTCATACCGATCTGAAAGCCCAGGATACGATTTTCTACTTTACCACCTGTGGCTGGATGATGTGGAACTGGCTGGTTTCATCACTGGCCCTTGGGGCCACTGTCGTTTTGTACGATGGCTCACCGTTTTATCCCGAACCTGAAACCCTGATGGATATGGCAGAGGCGGAGAACGTTTCCATTTTTGGTACCAGTGCCAAGTACATTGCCGCCCTGCAAAAAGCCGGCGTCAAACCTGCCAGCAGTCATAACCTTCAACACCTCAAAGCCATTCTATCGACAGGCTCTCCCTTGCTGCACGAAAGCTATGACTTCGTCTTTCAGGAGGTAAAAGCGGATGTCCGGCTTTCTTCCATATCCGGTGGCACGGACATCATCTCCTGCTTTGCCCTGGGCTGCCCGATACTGCCGGTCTATCGCGGTGAACTGCAGTGCCGGGGGCTGGGTATGGATGTTCACTTTGTGGATGCCACAGGGTCTCCGCTGACTGAAGCAAAGGGAGAGCTGGTTTGTCAGTCCAGTTTCCCGTCCATGCCCGTTGGCTTCTGGAATGACCCCGATGGCAACAAGTACCACAACGCCTACTTCAACGAGTTTGCAGGGATCTGGGCTCATGGCGATTACGGCGAGCTGACCCGGCATGGCGGTGTTATTATCCATGGCCGGGCCGATGCTGTATTAAATCCGGGAGGTGTTCGCATTGGTACTGCCGAGATTTATCGCCAGGTTGAAAAGGTAGAAGAAGTACTTGAGAGCATTGCGGTAGGACAGGAATGGGAAGACGACACACGCATTGTATTGTTTGTGCAGCTTCGTGATGGCGTGACACTTAATGATCAATTGATCCGGAAAATCATCCAGACCATTCGCAGCAACACTACGCCTCGTCACGTTCCCGCCAAAGTTCTGCAGGTCACCGACATTCCAAGAACCATCAGCGGTAAAATCGTTGAGCTGGCGGTGCGTGAAGTTATTCATAATCGGCCGGTAAAAAATACCGATGCCCTGGCCAACCCGGATGCCCTGGATCAGTTCAGACACCGTCAGGAGCTTTTTTCCTGAGCTTTTCAAAGCACTGAAGAGCTCACGCATTTCAGACTGGCCCGTTTAGTGCGTTTCTCGAGAATTTTCACAGCAAAGTAACGCACCCAGGGCTATTCTACCCTGCGGGTTGTTTGCTCATTTGCCATGAGAATCCCCGAGTCAGGCATGAATAGGCCTTCACTACCCGTGTGGCATTTTCATTATGCCGGATGACCGAACAATCAAATGGCAAAGTCCCATGACTGCCTGTGGCGGTCACGGGAATTTGAGCGATAGGAAACCAGCACAATAATTAACGCCATCATGAGGTAGTGATTTTGATACAGCCATCAACCATGCCAGGCAGCGCTACTGCCAGCGACCCGCGATCTACCACAACCCGGTCTGCCGAGTCACAGGGACGGTGGGGGCGAATGGCTGTGTGCACGAAATCTCGCGTCGGACCGTTATTACCGGACAATACCCGGCAGAAAAACGACCGCTGTAAAATAAAAAACAGACAGCCAGACGTATCGCCGCAGCATCGTAAACCGGCCAGCACAACGCCCCGGGTTCACCAGCTGCCGAGCGCCGCCGTTAGGGCTCCTTCCGGCCTTGCTGCCGCCGGTGCGGCAGCCACAGCCGACGGTAACAGTGACCGGTGGATAGCGGTGCCGGATGCTGCCACCCTTGGCAAGATCGGCCACGACCCTGACTATCCACTCAATGGTACTTACCGACAGACCGGGGATATTGATGGTAGCCAGTTGGGCCAGCCCATCGGTAATGATACTCATCCGTTTACCGGCAGCCTCCGTCGCGAAAACGGCACCATTGGTAATCTCAGCCATTGTCTGGTGCAAACGCTCGGTGGTCCGGGCCAGATCAATGGCCTGAGGTTTAGCGATGCCAACATAAGAGAAGAAGGCCCGGTCGCAGTCGCAGCCTGTACCATTGAAGACGCTGCCAGGGTCAGTAGTATCAGCGTTAACAATGCCAATGTATTAGCCCTGGGTCACAGTGCGGGGATTGCCGGGGGGGATGTCCGGGGAACGGTGCTCAACACCACTGCAGTGAACTGCACAGTTGCAACCTCCGCAGACGGGAAATACGCCGGAGCAGCAGGTATTGGTGCCGGGTTTCTTCGTGGTGGTGGTATGGTTGTCGACACCACGGCGGTTAACTGCTCATTGGCCAGCTCCACAAATTCAGGGGCAGCAGGCATTGGAGCGGGGAAGCTTATAGCAGGTGCAGGGGGGCGTCGTGGCATGGTTGCCAACACCACGGCGGTGAACTGCAAAGTTGAAAATTCCGCTCAATATGGCGGTGCAGGCATTGGCGTGGGTACGGCTTTTAATGATGGCACGATTGCTCACACCACGGCGGTGGACTGTATAGTCGAAAACACCGGTGAGGATGGCGACGCAGGTATTGGCCTGGGCAAAGCTGTTTTTTTTGACATGGTTGCCAACACCACAGCGGTGAACTGTACCGTGGCCGCTTCCGGTTTGCGGGGCAATGCAGGTATCGGCGCAGGGGGAGGCAGTTTTGCTTTGGCAAATGTTGCTAACACCACAGCCGCAAACTGTACTGTGGCAACCTCCGGCCCCAGCGGGAACGCCGGTATCGGAGTGGGCATGGTTGGTGGCGGATTTGAATCTGGAAAGGTTGTTGGCACCACCGCACTGAACTGTACAGTGACAACCTCCGACAAGAGCGCAGATGCTGGCATCGGAGTGGGAAGATTTTTAACTCATGGCAATCTTGCCTGCACCACAGCGATCAATTGTGAAGTCGACAGTGAATATGGAGATGCTGGTGTCATGGGTGGTCCTGAAGCGGGTATCTGTAATGTCCGTATCAATGGACACTGGCAAAACAATACCGACCCTGGTTGTCATCCCTGGCTGGATAGTTTAGGTGCAGTTATTGACCCTGGTCTGCTGCCGCCGAATTATCGCCCCGATGCTTATAATTTTACGGCGCTGGCAAACAATCAAATTCATCAGTGTGGGTTCTTCCCGGCCACAATCCCGACCACAATCCCAACAACAACCCCAACCACTTCGGGTAAAAGCAGCTCAAGGGATCTGGACCTGAATCAAGCCGCTTTAGCCGCTATAGCCCTGGGCGGTGTACTCTTGGTGCTGGTGGTTGGCTTGTGCATCTTCCGCTACTATCGCAACCGGGCATCGCCTGCGGCTGGCTATAGCCCCCTATTGCCCGGGAGTACAGGGGACAATCCCGTGAACAGATCCCCCGAACGCTTCGTGAACTCACTGCCCGATATTGCCGAAGAAAGCGATGATGATGAATTGGTGCCGTTACTCCGGTCGGTATAGCCACCGAAGGTGGTGAAAGTCATTTGCTCACTTTGAAAGGGCGTTTATCATGAATAGCGTCACAAATTCGATCAACAATTTGAGTAATTTTTCCACCTGTGCTCTCTGTAACGACCCAACAACCAGTTCATTTGGCGGGCGATCGGTGGTCACCGCGTCGTGCCGTGAGTCCCACCAATTCCATCTTGACTGCATTCTTCAACCATTGCTTGATCAAGCCAGGGCTGGGGCCAGGCGGAGTAAACTGCATTGTACTGTCTGCTCGGAGCAACCTGTCCTGCCGTTGCTCCGTGACTCTCAGCCTGTCGCTGAACATGCCTGTCGTTATGGGGATCTGGAAGCATTGGAAAAGGTGCTGGATCTTGATATCAACAATATAGGCTGGGAACAACCCGGAGCAGCCATTTATGGCGATAATCTGGAGAGCAGAGTTAGCGACCTGGGACGGATGGCCGCTAAACACGGTCAGGTTGAGTGCTTGCAATTATTGTGGGAAAAATCAAAAGGGCAAGGGCCACTCCCCAACCCTAACCATGTCTTGTATGCAGCGGCTGCCAATGGCCGGATTGAGTGTATGGAGTGGGTATTAAGCACCTGGGTCAACAGGATAAGCAGAGATTACCTTACCGAAAAACTTAATAAGGCAATGCGTGAAGCTGCCAGAGAAGGTCAGGTAGAGTCTATGCGGTATTTGCTGAAAGAGGGGGCAAACGAAGCTGCTAGCGCTCTGCATTGTGCCTCGCTAAAAGGCCAAACTGATTCAATCCGATTTCTGCTGAAATCATGTGACAGTTTTAAGGGTCTCGACAGTAAACGACATACTGAGATTTTAAATAAGTCTCTGACATACGCCATCGACAAAAATCAACCCGGGAGTGTGCAAGTTTTGCTCGAGGAGGGACTAAGACTCGTTGGTCGTCTTGATCTCAATGATGCTTTGTTCAATGCCATTAGGCATGGCAGCACCCAGTGCATGCAACCTCTGATTGATGAAGGTGCTGACATTAATGGCAGACTTAAAGGACTCGACGTTGCTTATCACACGCCTCTTACCCGGTCGGTTAGTTGTCAAGACAAAAAGCTCATGAATGCAGTTATGCTCGCCGGGGCAAATGTCGATGTTAAAAACCAGTTTGGCGACTGCGCACTTCATATCGCCGCTGGACTTGATGATATTACCTACCTGCGAAAACTCCTTGAGTCTGGGGCGGATTGCAATGCCAGAGATCAACAGGGCCGTACAGCCCTCCACCTGGGCAACCGGACTGACAATGTAGAATGTGCCGAAACTCTGATCAGGGCTGGGGCAGATATTAATGCCAAAGACTGCTCCGGTGAAACTGCACTCTTTGCGGCTGCCAGAAAAAACAATATTGGATACATTTTGACCCTTATTGACGCCAAGGCAGATATTAACGTCAAAAACTACAGTGACAAGACGGCGCTGGATTTTGCCAGTGATGTACGATGCAAGCGAGCACTTATCGAAGCCGGAGCCAAGTACAGCTGGGAGTTAAATCTATTAGATGCTGCAGAAGCTTTGGACGATATGAGACAGTGCACTTTAACCTGATCCAGATTGGCTGCTTTGGTTTGGACAAGAGGAAAACCCGTTCTTTTCTTGCTATTCCATCGCCGGGCCGATGCCGTATTATAAATCCGGGAGGTGTCCGCATTGGTACTGCCGAGATTTATCGCCAGGTTGAAAAGGTTTTTCATTATGCTGGATGACCGGACAATCAAATTGCAAAGACCCATGACTGCCTGTGGCGGTCCCGGGAATATGAGCGATAGGAAACCAGCACAAAAATTAACGCCATCATGAGGTAGTGATTTTGATACAGCCACCAGTCATGCCCGGCAGCGTTACTGCCAGCGCCTCGCGACCTGCAACAACCCAGTCTGTCGAGCCACAGGTACGGTGGGGGCGACTGGGTGTGTGCACAGAATCTGACGCCGTACCGTTGTTACCGGACAATACTTGGGAGGCAGACCCGGTAAACGACCACAGTGCAATAAAAAACAGACAGCAAGACCTACATCGTAAATCGGCCAGCACAACACCCCGGACTCGCCAGCTGCCGAACCCGGCCGTGGTGCCAGGTGCTCCGTCCGGCCTCACTGCTGCCAATGGGACAGCCACAGCCGACGATAACAGTGACCGGTGGATAGCGGTGCCGGATGCTGCAACCCTGGGCAAGATCGGCCATGACCCTGACTATCCACTCAATGGTACTTACCGGCAGACCGGGGATATTGATGGCCGCCAGTTGAGCCAACCCATTGGTAGTGATACTCATCCGTTTACCGGCACCCTCCGTGGCGAAAACGGCACCATTTGTAATCTCAGCCATTGCCTGGTGCAAACCCTGGGAGCTACAGGCCAGATCGATGGCCTGAGCTTTAACGGTGCCAATATAAGAGAAAAAGGCCCGGTCGCGGTAGCGGCCTGTACCATTGCAGATGCTGCCATGGTCAGTAATATCAGTGTTAACAATGCCAATGTATTAGCCCTGGGTGACAGTGCGGGAATTGTCGGCGGGGATGTCCAGGGAACGGTGTTCAACACCACCGCAGTCAACTGCTCTGTGGCAACCTCCGCTAGCGGCGAAGAGACCGGGAACGCAGGTATTGGTGCCGGGCTACTTCGTGGTAATGGTAATGTTGTCGATACCACTGCGGTGAACTGTCACGTGACAGCTTCCCTCAGGGATGGAAGTGCAGGCATCGGCGCGGGTACGGCTTTTGGGACTGGCACGCTTGCTGACACCACGGCGGTGAACTGCACAGTCGAAAACTCCGGAGATTATGGCTACGCAGGTGTTGGCGCAGGCAGAGCTTCTTTTTTTGGTATGGTTGCCGACACGACAGCCGTGAACTGTAACGTGACAGCTTCCGGCCTGGATGGAAGTGCAGGCATCGGCGTGGGGGGAGGCGTTTTTAGTTTGGCAACTGTTGCCAACACCACAGCGGTAAACTGCAATGTGACAACCTCCGGCACTGGCGGGGGCGCCGGCATCGGGGCGGGCACGATTTTAACTGGATTTGATTCTACAAAGATTGCTGACACCACCGCACTGAACTGTACCGTGGCATCCTCCGGAAAGGACGCATGTGCTGGCATCGGAGCGGGAATATTAGATTCTAAAGCCATCGTTGCCAGCACCACAGCGATAAATTGCGAAATCGACAGTGAATATGCAGTGTCTCCTGTCACGGGTGGTTCTGACCCTGATATCTGTAATGTCCGTATCAATGGACACTGGGAAAACAATACCGTCCCTGGTTGTCAGCCCTGGCTGGATAATTTATGTGCAGGTATTGACTCTGGTCTGCTGACGCCAGATTGTCGGCCTGGTGAGGCACTGGCAAACAATCCTGTTCGTCAGTGTGGGTTCTTCCCTGTCGTCCCGACAACAACCCCAACCACTTCCAGCAATAGCAGCTCAAGAGCTTTGGACCTGAGTCAGGCCGCTATAGCCGGTATTGCCCTGGGCGGTGTGCTTTTTGTGCTGGTGGGGGTTTTGTGCATCTACCGCTACTGTCGCAACCGGGCATCATCTGCGGCTGGCTATAGCCCCATTTTGGCCGCGAGCACAGGGGACAATTCCGTGAACAGATCCCCCGAAGGCTCCGTGAACTCACTGCCCGATATTGCCGAAGAAAGCGATGATGATGAATTGACGCCGTTACTTCGGTTGGTATAGCCACCAGCGGCGGCAATTCTGCGAGCAATATACTTCTGAACGCAGCGCGCGCCCAAAAAGGGATAAAGTGCCTGGAATAATTTAGTCTGAATTGTGCCAGTCTCTCGACTCCACTTCAGGATGAACCGAGATCAAGCTTTAAACCAGGAAGTTCCGAAAAAGTGCTTTTCAGGAAACAGTGATTGCCACCACAGGAATCTTTGACCTTGTTCGTCTGGGAAATACGGATATTCAGTCTCCCATAACGTGACCTTCCCGCCGTGGATCGGCGCTTCCAGGCCTGACTTCTTTTTAACAATGGCATGCAAACCGCTGTTCAGATCACGGACCGATACCTTTTAGGAATTGTCCCTGAATAACTTCCTCTTTTTGCCACGGAGACACGGAGTCACAGAGGAAAAGATTTTTTCCTGAGCTTTTCGAAGTACTGAAGGGTAAGTAGTTAACCAAATGAAATCGTATTTTCTGACTAAGTGGACAGTCACTCTGCTGCGTTACAACTACGGTCACATAGCTACGGCTATGCTCCCTACGTTGTGCCTTGCATAGTAACTGCCCACTTAGCCAGAAATATACGATTCCATTTGGCCAACTACTTAACAAACGAAATTTCTAATTCCCAAATGGTATCGCTCCTCATTCTATCTTGATCAAATGTCCAAAATAGCTATCAGGAATGCAGTATCAATAATTTCAAAGTGAACTAATGGAAAAATAGTTTATCTAAAATATGTTCTTACCGATCAAATTTCAGGAGCCTTAGTGTTTTGCCTGTTGATTCATCTATTAAGCCAATGACGGTGTTGGAAAAGTCGGTTTTGGCGAATGATGCCTTATTAATCTGTGATATTAAAATATCCTACTCACGCTATGTGATTGATGGTTTGTCGCATGTTGATTTGCGACTCCCCAATAAAATTCGGGATCCACTGTTGCCCCCTTTGCCTTTATTAAAGTTAGAGCAGCGGCACAGTGTAGGGCGAATAACGTATACAGATAATCCTAAACAGCATTTGTGGTCTATTGATCGAGTAATGACCTTGCTTCTGGATCAAAATGATAATGCTGAATTTAAATGTTATCTTGAACCAATGATGGCTGATAATGTTGATTTACCAACAACGGAAGGTAGTGGAGAGTCAGAGCATCTGGATGCTTCTTCAGTTGTCACTGTGCTTGATGCCCTCTCTGCTCATTCCAATGTAAACGAGGTACGATGCTCAACCAGCCAGAAACTGAAGAAGGGCAGCTATCTTGGGGTTTATCATCCATATTTAGCAACTCATGACAAGACGAATCTTTATTACAGGGATGGGCAATTCATTATATTATCACCCGGCGAAGGTGTGATATTAGAGTATAAATCCTCTGATGAGGGTTTACCATACTGGGAAATAGTGGCTACCTATCATAATAAAGATATAACGGTTCAGATGAACCCTCTGCTTCAGGAGAGACTTGACTTTAAAGATATAGCGATAAGTAATGGGCAATACCATCTTCCGGTCAGAGCGATTGAAGAACTCTCTGTGCTTAAAAGAAAACATGGAATCTGCCCTGCGGTCTTTAATTGTGGTCGTATCAGTGATAAAAGCGCTTTAAATTCGTTAAAAAAATACGTTTCTGAAAATCTTGCAAATGGTAGAGGACAGGCTGTTTTCAGTATGCTTGTTATGAATGAGTCTGCTGCACATATGATTGCCGTCAGATTTATCCAGGCAGGTAATCAAATTGTTGTTTATTTACATGAAACAATACAGCCGAAAAGCTGTGTAGCTAAAGAGACAAGAAATTTTATCATTACTGCTATATCTGATTCAGTAAAAAATATTCGAGACAATAGCCTGTACTTTTTGACCACGCCAGCGTCTGGATATCTCCAGAAAGACTATAACAGCTGCTCAATAACAGCATTTAAGGTGTTGCTGTCCTTTGAAAAAGAACGCAATGGGCTTGACTCGTTTTTTATCCAGCTGGTGAGAGATTCTGATTCGGAAATTGCTCTGATTGATTATCAGGCATTCAATAAGGAAGGTACAGGTGATTTCAGTAAGGGAGCAAAGGTGCTCCCGGGGAATATCAAAGTGGGTAGTGTGCCGTTAACATTATTACCCGCAGTTCTTTTAAAGTTTTATCAGGGTAGTCAGGACCTTCTTTCTAATCAGCAAAAAAAAACCATTGTCAGTCATGCCGGAAAATTAACATTGGAAGATTATTATCTAAGGTACAGATTTCATGATACGAAAACTGATAAGGTTTTTAATGTGGCCGCCTTTTGTAAAACCAATAAGTCTTTTGTTTTATGGAAAGATATGATCAGGAATTTCACACCTTTGTTTGTCAGGATTTTGAAGGTTGACTTTGATCAGGTGAGAAAGTATTCGTTAAATCGATGGTTGAAGAATTCAATGTATTCAAATATAGAAATCAATGCTAATGATTTGAAAATGTTAAAGCGATACAAAAAATTTATCACCATGGAGGCAGATTTAAATAGATGGCCTGAAGATGCTGTTTTAAAGTGGCGGAATCAAAGCAGGGAGTTGACAGTTTGGCTAAAGGAGATAAGGCCAAACACAACGACTATGAATAAGAATAAACTACTGTGGTGCTGGTGTCAGTTTTTAAATAATCATCTTGATTCCTTTTCCGATGTTGGAAGGTTGTGGGTTCGCAGGGATGTTGGCTATGTTATTGCACGGCTTGATGCCCGGTTGAAATTATTGCAAAAGACCGTGAGATCTGATTTTCCCTTTCACTTTGGTGAGAGGTTCTACAGAGAACCAGAGTCTCTGCCAGAGCCTGTGTTTGAGGGAGAGCCCATTGATAGAGGTGCTCGATGTTTCTATGTCAAGACTGAAGTCAGAGAGTCTTTGAGGGAGCCAGGACGTTTTAACAGGATTGTCATGACCTTTCCGAAGCCATTACTTTTGGCTTTTGCTGACAATGAAAGAGCATGCGATGATTCTGATTCAAATACATCGCATCGCAAGGATGAGTCATTATTGTCATCGGCTTCAGGGGAGTCCAGTACAGAAACCACTGCTGCTATCGCTGCTGTAACAAAAGCTGTCTCAGTGCTGGATTCAGTTGAGAAAATATCCTGTGATTCAACTTTGGCTATATCGGATTCCTGTAAATTAATTGACCTTGAATTACAATATGATGAAAAACTCACTGATGAACTCCTGTTTTCTCAAGACTATAGCCCATCTCATGCATCTACACTCGATCAAAAATATTTTCCGAAAATGGCAAAAGAGGCTGCTCAAAGTAGTAAAGTTCAAACTTCGCCTGTTCTGAAAAGAGAACAGGCAGCATTGGAAACGGGTTTTTCTGGCTCTCCCATAAAGAAACAACGATTGATGACTGTTTCTATGCCTGTTTTGGATACTGCTGCACCGGATTTGGCAGAGCAGGCTAACTCAATCAGAAATGAAATTGAAAAGGATGAATTCAAGGTTGCAATCGAGATGCTTTCCATGGTGCTGCAGGGTATATGGACAATGGATGTATCAAGCAAAACGAAAGCCAGTAAAAGGTTAAAGGTTCTCAAAGAAGCCATAGAGAATATCTGTAAGATTTCCAACCGTCCAAATGAGCTGGATAGCTACCTGCAGCGGAATAATATTTTTGGTCTCCCCGGCTTGCATGATACACAGAAAAGAGTCCTGATCATTTCTTTTGCGCTTGATTATCTTTTGCAAATATTATCCGCAGCTGGCGAGGAAGTTGATGATGAACCTGTAGCTATTGTTGCCACGGCAAGGCTTTTCATTGCAAGGAATACCGGGAAAAACGGTTGTGGGGTTGTGGGAGAAAGTAGATACGATTTAATAGCAGGTGAGTTTCCTACCTTGTTTGCAACAGCAAGTGTTTCTGAACCCTCTGAAAATGAAAATGTCATGGAAAAGGTGCTTAGAATCAGAAAGGAGCTTAAAACAATTGGATATTTAATGATTAGTGAAAGAATAAATACTGTTTTTTTCAAAGGGGAAGTACATGGGAGAGTAAACTTGCTTAAGTTGTTGATTAAAAAAGTCTGCTCTTTTTTGGGTAGAGAAGGTGGGAACTATGATTTTCAGTGCCCACTGAGTTTAGAGAAAAGTATAAGCCCAGCTCAAAGGAAGTGGCTTAATCTTGCGGCACTCCATGAATATTTATCATCTATATTGCCGGGGCACAGCCCTGATAAGTCATTTACTTCTGTTCTGCTAACGGCTGAGAGCTATCTTAAGGAGCAGTCTAAAAATAGTACTTTCATTAATCTGCCTTAATTTAAGAGACTGTAAGCCTGGCTTTACCGGGATTAAGACAAAGTGCTGACACCGGTATTAGCCTAAAGTCTAAGATGCTCATGTCCCCACATTTGTTACTGTCTGAGACTCAGGCAGTCCTCAGTGACTGAAGATAAGAAAAACAATAATACTTTCAGGAGCGTCTTTTCATGTCTGCTGATCCTTCTCGTGATAATCAAAGCGCAGCTGCCGCCTACTGGCGGGAGAACATACGCATACTACTTTCCTTACTGGTGATCTGGTTCGTCGTTTCATTTGGTTGCGGCATACTGTTTGTGGACCAGCTGGATCAAATCAGCTTTTTCGGCTTTCCACTGGGCTTCTGGTTTGCCCAGCAGGGTTCCATCTATACCTTTCTGGTTCTGATTTTTGTCTATATCGGGTTGATGAACCGTCTGGACCGAAAATACAACGTTCAGGAGGAAGAGTGAGATGGCGACTCAAACACTGATCTTCCTTTTTGTCGGGTTATCGTTTGCGCTCTATATCGGTATTGCTATCTGGTCCAGGGCTGGCTCAACCAAAGACTATTATGTGGCCGGTGGCGGCGTTCATCCCGTTGCCAATGGTATGGCAACCGCAGCGGACTGGATGTCGGCGGCCTCCTTTATTTCCATGGCCGGTATTATCTCCTTTATGGGGCGTGACGGGGCCATGTATCTGATGGGCTGGACCGGGGGATATGTATTGCTGGCCATGTGCCTTGCGCCTTATCTGCGCAAATTTGGCCAGTTCACTGTGCCGGACTTTGTCGCTGAACGTTACTACAGCCAGACCGCCCGGGTGGTTGCTGTTATATGCGTTATCTTTATCTCCTTTACCTATGTTGCCGGACAGATGCGCGGCGTCGGTATTGTCTTCTCCCGTTACCTGGAGGTGGATATCAATATCGGGGTCATGATCGGGATGGGTATCGTCTTTGTTTACGCTGTGCTGGGGGGCATGAAAGGCATTACCTACACTCAGGTAGCGCAATACTGTGTGATGATTTTCGCCTATCTGGTGCCCGCGATCTTTATTTCTATGATGATCACTGGCAACCCGATTCCCCAGTTGGGCTTTGGCAGTGACGTTGCAGGCACTGGGCTCTCGGTGCTGGAGAAACTGAACGGTTTGTCTCAGGAGCTAGGCTTTGCCCAGTATACCGATGGCTCCAAGTCCACCATTGACGTGTTCTTTATCACCATGGCGCTGATGGTCGGTACTGCCGGTTTGCCCCACGTTATCGTGCGTTTCTTCACCACCCCAACGGTGCGTGACGCCCGTAAATCGGCCGGTTATGCGCTGCTGTTTATTGCTGTGCTCTACACCACAGCGCCAGCGGTGGCCAGCTTTGCCCGTATCAATCTGCTGCAGACGGTTTCTGAAGCTGAATATGAGCAGCTGCCTGAGTGGTTTGCCAACTGGGAAAACTCTGGTTTGATGGCCTGGGTCGACAAAAACGACGATGGCAAAATTCAGTATCACCCTGGTGCTCCGATTGAAGGTAAGCCGTCGTTTATTGATGCACGGGGTGACAGTGGTGAACGACTGGTCAGCAATAACCAGACTGGCAACGCCAATGAACTGTATGTTGATCGCGACATTATGGTGCTGGCCAACCCTGAAATCGCCAACCTCCCCGGTTGGGTCATTGCACTGGTAGCGGCCGGAGGTCTGGCGGCGGCCCTTTCTACCGCAGCTGGCTTACTGCTGGTTATTTCCACCTCCATTTCCCATGACCTGCTGAAGCGGAATCTCATGCCGGGCATTACCGATAAGCAGGAATTGCTGGCGGCCCGTATTGCTGCCGCGGCTGCTATTGGTGTGGCCGGTCTGGCAGGCATCTACCCGCCAGGATTTGTGGCCTCGGTGGTGGCTTTTGCCTTTGGCCTGGCGGCTTCTTCATTCTTCCCCGCGATTCTTCTGGGTATTTTCTACAAGCGGATGAACCGTGAAGGGGCGATTGCCGGTATGGTGACAGGCCTGTTGTTTACGGCTTCTTATATTATCTACTTCAAATTTCTGGGGGGGACTGCGGAACAGTGGTGGTTCGGTGTGTCACCAGAAGGCATTGGTACCCTGGGTATGTTGATCAACTTTGCGGTCTCCCTGGTGGTTTGCCATGCTACGGAAGGACCACCCAAAGCGGTGCAGGATATGGTGGATGATATTCGTATTCCCCGTCGTGGCGGGAAAGCATCAGAGCCCGTAGAAGAGGGTGAGACAGTTCGGGTATGAAGCCACTGAACCGATAAACAATCCAGAGCCGCTTTCCGTTGGAACGCGGCTTTTTTTCGATTCTTTGATCCTGGTCGCCTCTGTTGCAGTCAGTTATCGTAGCCGGTATCATTTTCTGGCAATTTCTGTGTCGCACCTGATATTCATTTTCCCAAATACAGAACTTAAGTGCTTTATAGGTGTCTAAACTGCCAGTCGTTATATTCTGCCTATGGAGTAACCAGCGTGGTTTCAAGAACTGTTTGTCTATCTCTGCTTTTGCTGTCGGCACTGGCCAATGCCGTGGATGATCACCATAAGTTGTTGTTAAGTATGAAGCACTATCTTGACGATGAGGTGGTTAAAGAGGTTAATTTCTACGGCACCGGGATTGATCCTAATGTAATGTCGAATGAGGAAGGCCAGTTCAGGCTGACGGTTGACGGGGTTGAAATCGATGCCGTGAATGACTCGACTTACTGGCGATTGAATAAACTGAGGCGTTCATTCAGCTATGATACCTTTTCCCAGGGTATTCAGCAGCTTGAGCCAGGCTGGGCGATGTGCAAACTGGGTGGTCCGGCCAGTGGCATCATTTTGGAAACCCGTTATCTGACCTATCAGGACCATAACATTATTCATGATGAGATGAGGCCAGTTTATGACCGGCCATTAAATTGCCTCTATCAGCCCAGGTATCAGCCGGTGAATGACCATGCCCGGGAGGCTGCCCGAGGCGTATTGGAAACCTTGAGAACCATTGCTGAATTTAGCAATTAACCCATCAATGGAACTTTTAACAGAGGCGATGTCATCATCGCTCCTGTTATATGAAATGGTGGTTATTTAAGACCGATAAGCACCTAAGGAATTGTCCCGAAATAATTTCCACATTTTGAACTTGATCTCCGTTCATCCTGAGCTTGTCGAAGGGTGATTGGCACAATACATGAGGCCGGAGTGCACGCCCTTCGACAGGCTCAGGACGAACGTAGTTTTGAAACCCAGAAATGTGGAAATTATTTCAGGACAGCTCCTAAATGCTTCAACTGAAGAAGAGTGATAAGTAGCTAACCATATGGAATCATATATTTCTGACTCCTTGTTCAGGCACTCTGCTTCGTTACAACTCCGGTCACATAGCTACGGCTATGCTCCCTCCGTTGTGCCTCGCATAGCACCTGCCCAAGTAGCCAGAAATATATGATTCCATATGGCCAGCTACTTACAGCATCAAAATAATAAAACAATTGCTTCGCTAGCAATGTGCTAGCTTTGGAAATGGATCACATCGCTCAAGGAAGCAAAATTCATGGCCACCCTGACCATACGAAACCTGCCAGACGAACTGATAGAACGATTAAAAGCCAGTGCCAAAGCAGGCAACCGCTCCATGGAGCAAGAGGTTCGGGAGCTTCTGGAAGCTCGCTATCAGAAAAAGTCTGATCTCATTATAGCTATAAGAAATAGCTGGAAAGAGTTGCCGGAAACACCCGGCCTACGATGCGTTTTTTGTGGTATTGGCGGAAACGTTAGACTGCCCATTGGTCACTTGGGATAAAAAGCTGTTGCACAAATTTCCAGAGATAGCCGTTGAGCCTGGGACGCTGTTATAACCACGGTGGTTATTTAAGACCAATGACTACCGCCATTTCATCACCATCAGCCCAGTGTCTGCCGCGCAAATCACTGTAAGTGGCCTGAATTTCCAAACCGTGTTGTTCAAGCTCACTGCGCAGCATGTCAAGGGTAAAGTGCTGTAGCCAGTTATAAACCGTCCACTCCCGTTCTGCTTCATAGATAACGTACTTGTCCAGGGTGACCAGTTCAGGTCTGTACAAGAAGGAAGACTGGATACACCAGTAGTCCAGGTAATTGCCCAGATGGTATTCGATGTCCAGGTTCGACCGGTCTGCCTGCTGGCTTGCGTACTCAAGGGAGTTTTGAGAGAAATCAAGACCCACCACAGTGCCTGTTCCCTGTTTTTTCAGGCGCTGTGTTTACAGTCCCGGGCCGCAGCCAAAGTCTATGACAGTTGAAGATTGATTAAGGCCAAAGCTTGAAGTAAGCCAGCTGACCGATTCATCAATAAAATCAAACGATCTGGAGGCGGCGTTGATATCCGGCTTTAGATGGAAGGCCATCATTTGTCTGGCAATATGAGGATCTGCCCACAATACTTCTGCCGTGTAAGTTGACCACACAACAGGCTGAGCTGTTGCATTATTGAGTTGTTTGAACATGTTGCTTATCCCAACACTAATGAATTCATTGCTATAACTCAGGAGTGTTTTGTCTATGATGAATGGTATCGCTACATCTGAAACCACCTGTTTACTCTGTGCCAAACAAACCGATTCTGCCAGCACTGGGGACGTAGTTGGAACATCTGCCGGACGCTCAATAGTCAAAACAGCTTGCCACCATACTTTCCATCTGGAATGTATACGTCGACACCTGGACGGGCAGTCGGGGTTTCCTAAATTTCGAACCTGTGCTGTCTGTCCACAGGTTGCTTTACCGCTGGTGCAGGTGGCCGGGGAAAGGTTAGCTCCAACCACCCGTTATTGTGAGTCCCCGGCACTGGTCGCCTGCTACAACGGAGATTGGCAGGCCATACAGGCCATAGTGGAGCAAGAGCCGGACATGGCCCGGCAACACTATTATTCTGCTCACACTTGCTGCAACACCGGGCTATTGCACATCGCCGCCGAGCAAGGTGATGACCGTATACTGAATCTGCTGATCCGTAACCAGGCTGATATCAATGGAGTTGAGGGGTATCACGGTTCCACCCCTTTGCATTTGGCTGCCGACGGTGGCCACACCAGGTGTATGGATCTTCTGCTGGCAGCAGGGGCAAATCCAACGGTAACCGACCAGCTCGGCGATACTCCCCTGCATAAAGCGGTCGATGCCGGACACATTGAGTCTTTGCCGCCATTAATTAATGGTGGAGCCAATATCAATGCCGTCAACAATCGCGGTTATGCACCCTTGCAAAAAGCCGTGTTAATGAAACAGATGGCGTGCTTGCAGTACCTGCTCTCCCGTGGGGCCGATGTAGATAACATCGACGCCATGAGCTATACGGCCGCATGTAATGCAGCCTGTTCTGGCTACCCGGATTTTCTGGAACAACTGATCCACTTTAAGGCAGATATCAACAAATTCGGGATATTTGGTCATACGCCGCTCCACCTTGCGACCGAAGAAGGACATATCAACTGCATGCATATCCTTATCAACCATGGGGCGAAGATTGATGCAGCCAATGACCACGGTGATACGTCCCTGCACATGGCTGTGTGGAATAACAACATTGAAGCAGCACGACTGCTGAGCGAAAAAGGAGCCAGTATCAATATCACCGATCATGACGGTTGGGCACCAGTTCACATTGCCGCCTCAGAAGGCAATATTGAGATTCTGAAACACTTGCTGGAGCGCGGAGCAAACATCAGGCTCTTAACGAAAAATGGTTTGAGCCCGCTGGATCTTTCTGCCAATGAAGGGCACACCAACTGCGTGCAGTTTATGCACGCGGTATTTTCGATGACAGGCTCCTAGCGATGTATCACAGAAGTTTACCGCCAGGTAAAAGATCGTGAATTCTACCTGGCATGATGGAAATGCGTTGATTTCTGAAATTGATGCGCGGCCATTTACAGCTTTTTGAAGAACCTGGCGTACAGGGAGCTAATAATGCAGGTCGCAGCAGCCAACAGATAAATTGAGAAAATCACGACCATCCATTCTGCCATGTTCAGGGTAAGCAGGGTCCAGTCGTCGGCACCGCAGAGTCCGGTGGGCATAAACAGGGAGGGCCACCATTCATAGAGAGGCAGGTCGAAAGGGAAGGTCGGGCGGAAGCTGCAGCTGGAAGAAAACGGATTAAACTCGGCGTAGTCTGCCATTTGGGCAATGGCTTCCTTCAGCCCATACAGTGCACCAGCAATCCAGAGAGTGTAACCTGTGATTCTGAAAAACAGCTGGGTGGGTGAAATGATGATAACCAATGGCGCAAACATCAGCACCAGAACGGCGAGCCGCTGATAGACGCAGCGCTCACAGGGATCCATATGCAGAATATACTGAAAGCCCAGGGCGCACAGCTCCAGAAAGAGCGCAGTGGCAAACATAATAAGCCAGGTGACTCGTAAACTCTGCCAGCCGTGGATGGTTTGCAGTGGGCTATCTTTCAAACGTTGAAAGAGGCTATTGGGGTTTTGTTCAGCGGCCAATGGTGATCCCTCTCGAAGTTACTTCTGGCTTTCCGGTTGGGTCAGCGAAAAGCCATCAGCGCAGTGTTATTGTGTCTCTTCCGCTGGAAGTTTGGTCAGGTAGGTGATTAGTGCATTCAGCTCGTCATGGGACTTCAAGCTGCCCATATTGATCAGGTAACGGTTATTCACCATAAAGCCGGGAACGGCATGAACGTGTTCGCCATATTGGTTCCAGTCCAGCACTGTTCTCATCACTAGCAGGTTATTCTGGTTCGCCTCGAAGTCAGACTGTTTCAGTCCAGCCTTTTCCAGGGTCTGGAAGAATTCCGCATCGTTTCGCCAGTCTCCCTTGCGCTCTACATGAAGGCGACTGAAAAGAGCCTGTTTGACGGCGTTATGGCGCGGTGTACCCTGGGTCATGGCCAATGCCAGAGTGGCCTGTTTGGCATAGGCTCCCATAAAGTTCATATGCGCCTGTTTGAACTCAATGCCCTGCTGACTCAGCCAGCTCTTCAGGGTAATCAGTGGTCCTTTCTCCCACTGATAGCAGCCTCCGCAGTAAATAGAAAACAGCTCGGTCACGGTTGGCCTGGTAGAAGGGGCAAGCCCTTTAACGACTTTGTAATGGGGGCCTTCCTGAAACCGGCTGGTATTTTCAACGCTGTCCGTCGCTTTGGCAAAAGCCATCATCGGAAATGCAAACATAAGTACCAATAACAACTTTCTCATCGGTATTATTTTCCTGTAGTCCTGTTTAATGGTGTGAATATCGAGAGGTTATCATTGTCCAAACCTCAGTGTCTGATAAATATGCTGGTTATTTTTCAGCCTTGTCTGCTTCCCTTGCCACTTTTGCTGCTTCCATGGCCCGCAGCTGGGCTGTAATCATTTCCGGTGTTTCCAGGGTAATACGACCGAGCTGGCCATCCCGGAACTCATTGATCAGAATTTCGGCAACCTTATGGGTATCGGCAATGCCGCCCCTGCGCATACAGCCACGCCGCTGACCGATCCTGTCAAACAGCTCAATGCCGGTTTGCGGAATGTCCTTAAGCTGGTAACGCTGCAAGAGCGCATCCGGATAATGCTGCATCATAAACTCGGCCAGGTACATGGCAACGTCTTCAAACTCAATAACCGTGTTTTTGATGGCACCGCTGATGGCCAGGCGGTAGCCGCAATCTTCCGGCTCAAGCTTGGGCCAGAGAAAGCCGGGGGTGTCCAGCAAGACAATATTATTGGGCAGTTTGATTCTCTGCTGCTGCTTGGTGACCGCCGGCTCATTGCCGGTTTTGGCAACTGTGCGACTGGCCAGAATATTGATGGTGGTGGATTTGCCCACATTGGGGATACCAAGGATGATGGCCTTCAGCTGGCTGACCTCCAGATTCCGCTCAGGAACCATGGCGGGTGCCATAGCCAGAATGCTGCGAATTTTGTCCGGTTGCTTCAGATTGACGGCAATGGCCTTCATGCCGGAAGTGCGGTTGATATGGTCTACCCATTGTTGGGTGACGGCCGGATCAGCCAGATCACTCTTGTTGATAATCTTGATGCAGGGTGTGTCTTTACGCAGGGAGGCAACCATCGGGTTCTCACTGCTGAAGGGAAGCCGCGCGTCCAGCACCTCGATAATAAGATCCATCTTTGGTATCACTTCACGGATCTCTTTTTTGGCCTTGTGCATATGGCCGGGATACCAGTTTATTGCCATTGTTGGATCTATCTTGCCTGAATGAAAACAGATTATTTTACTATGTATCCGGTGCGCCACAAACCACCAATTTTAAAAGATTAAAAGGTAGCGGCTGAGCTGTTATGGTGGCTACGCGCTAAGCAATGGCAAGAGTGCTTGCAAGACAAAAGGGACGTGAAATAGAACGTTGTGTCAGCCGAACCTGGTAGCTGTTTTGATCATCAGTCTCCTGGTACATGGTTTCAATGAGTTTGACGGGTTGTCGTGCCTCCGCACTCCGTTCGTCCTGAGCCTGTCGAAGGGCGAAAACTCCGGACTCTGATAGATCGTGCCAAGCACCCTTCGACTCCGCTCAGGGTGAACGGAGATTGTACACGTCAAACTCATTGAAACAATGTACTAGTAAATGGCACCAACACTCTGAATTCCTTTACTATCCCGCAAATAATAGGCGATCCATTTCAGAGCTCTTTTTTGCAGTGACCTGAGCGGTCTTCCTGCAATTTCCTCTGCTTCCTCAATCACCTCAAGGTAGCTTTTGCCCAGAAACTGCATCTGATAAGTGCCAATGACCATGCCTGTCCGGTCACTGCCAGCCTGACAGTGAACAAAAATGGCGGCAGGCCTGCTGTACTCCTGATTAAGTAATTTGTTGAGCTTGTCTACCAGTTTGTATACATCACCAATAAAGGGAAGTTTGAGCATGATGTGGAGAACTGACGTCGGGTAATAGTCAGGATTGGAAGCGGCACCATAAACCGGATGGTGGATCAGCTGCATCAGATCCGGGTTGATTTGGGCAAACATCTGTTCCTGTTTCAGTAAATGACGTTCACCGAGCTTGCTGATCAACGAAAAATCATAAATATAGATGTCTTCGGGAAGGGGGGTATGGAGCTGATCCATACTTCTCTGGTTCATGGTTTCAATAAGCTTTTGATAGGCAAACTGGCCTTTGATAACGGGCATGTTGCCCCGGAACAGGTAGTTTCCGGACACAGGATTATAGTCAACCAGCCGGAGTTTCCGGGGGGAGAATGCCACTTCTTTCGGCTTGGACCGGGAATCTGCCGACGATAAATCGTTGGCTACAGGGCGTTGTGAGGCGGTGTTGCCCAACGTGGCAAACGAGAGCAGAACCAGTATTGAGATAAGCCGTCTGATAATAGTCATGATGTACTACATATTATGTGGAATCATATATCAGACTGTTTTCTGCTCTGAGAGTTGCAAAGAGTTTTTGGCGTTTATTCTCGGTCAGCCTCCTGGTAGATGGTTTCAATGTATTTGATGGGTTCCCTCTATCAATATGACGCCCAAACTCCGTTCGTCCTGAGCGGAGTCGAAGGGCGTAAATACCATAGCCTGAATAAAGACCGTGCCAATCACCCTTCGACTCCGCTCAGGGTGAACGAAGATTATATGCCTCAAACTCATTGAAGCGATGTACTAGTACAGGTAAGCGTTGATATCCATACCGTTCACACTGAGCGGAGTCGAAGTGCGAGGCTCCCATCCTTCGACTCCGCTTCAGGATGAACGGGGTGCAGGTGTATTAGCGCTTTCCTGCACCAGACGTTTTCCCATGCTGATGACCTGGTCTGTCTGGTAACCCAGGGATTGATAGAAGGCCAAAACCTGTTGGTTGGCGCTGCGTACCTGCAGGTTGATCTTTGGGCATCCCAGCTTTGCCAGTCGAGTTTCCAGCTTTTCCATCAGGGTTCTGCCCAGTCCGTATTGTTGCCATTGGGGAGTGACGGCCAGATAGTTCACCCAGCCTCTATGGCCTTCGTAACCCCCCATAACCGATGCAACGATTTCATCTTTGATCAGCCCTACCAGGAAAAGGCCGTCATTGATGGCCACTTTTCGATCGATATCACGTTGTGGATTATTCTGTGGAGTGGTCAAACCACACTGTTGCCATAGCCTGATAACCGCTTCGGTATCTTCAGGTTTGAAGGCGCGAACAGTCATTCCGGGGTGGACTTTATGCTGCCGCGCGTGCTCTGGTTTCGGGGTTGCTACGGGTAATCGGATTCTGGACATCCGGTAGCTGTTGACCAGTTGTCCATCGCGAAAGGCATCACATTTGCTTTCACCTTCTATCTCGAAACCGAAGCCCTGGTAGAGGCTGATAGCCCGGGAGTTGTCGGTATAAACGTCTAATTCGATCCGCACCAGGTTCAACCAGTTGTCGGCGAGTTCTACCATGGCCGACATGAGCTGTTTACCGATGCCTTGTCCCTGGGCATCCGGATGCACGGTAATAGCAAAACTTGCGCAGTGTTTGCGTCGTGGGTTGTCCTGTATTTGTAACCCGAGAAGGCCAAGGATTTGTCCTGAGGACTCGGCTACCAGCTGTATATGGTTCTTGTCGTCCATATTGAACAGATTGTGCCAATACGCTTGGGGTCGGTAAGGAATCTGGCTGGTCTGTCGGGTGACTCCCGGGTCGCGGAAAAACTCTCCAATAGCGTGCAAGTCAGGAGCCTCGGCGTGCCGGATAATGGTATCCATGTTTTATTCTCTACAATTCAATAGCATTGACTTTAGGCTATATAACCAGACGGTTTCAAGATGCAGGTTTTTAACGCTGAAAGTTGTTATTTATCTTGCTGCGTAAAGGTACCCCGGTTTTTTACACATGTCTGGTAAAGTTTTATCAGGAAGATGATTTGTTTTTACTGAAGCTCCTTGGCTGTCGCGCAGTATTTGTTGTTCCGGGTTTTTTATTGTCTTTCAAAGTGGATCACTTGGTTGACTGTTTTTAGAGTGATAAGTGGGATTTTAAAATTTAGACTATCATGAGATTTCTAAATATGATTTATAAAAAAAGGAAGGAATTGTTAAGATGTATTCGACTACAGCATCCACTACTCATTCTACTGTGGCTTCATCTGGTTCTATCAAAGATCCATCCTTGCCTGATGAAAACGTATCATTCGAAAAAGCAAGCAAGTTTGGCAGAATAATTGTTAAAGCACCAAATGCTGTTTCACAATTAACTTTGGCAAAAGCTATTCAGGAAATTAAAAAACTACCTGCTTCTGATTTTGTAAATAGTGGCAATAGAATACGACAGGTTGAACTTGTTGCTTCAGAATACTCCAAGGTTTCACAGCATCCAATACAAGTAACATTTGATGCAGCTGGTAAACTTTCAGATACAGAAGAGTTTGAAAAAAAATTTGCACCGCATACAGATTCAATAAAGGCAATGTGTAAAGAGGCCTTGCAAACAATGGGTCAAAAACTTAACTGGAAGGATTTATCTATTGGGGTTCGTTGTAATGTGCTCAGGTATCCATTTACCCCTGAACAAACAGAGATACGCAATATGGAATGGCATAAAGATGGATGTAATTTGTCCATGACAACGCTTTTATCGCCATATTATCAACACGGCAATGGTTTTGCTGGTGGAGAATTGAGTTTTGCACAAGATTCATTAGTTTCTCCCGGGGTTCCTGTAGCGGGTACTATAAAAACACTTGAGTACAAAAATCCGGGAGATGGCTTCATCTTTGATGGTTTGAAATCATTGCATAAAGTTGAAGAAATGCATGTATTGCATGAA
Organism: Endozoicomonas acroporae; assembly: GCF_002864045.1. GTDB lineage: Bacteria > Pseudomonadota > Gammaproteobacteria > Pseudomonadales > Endozoicomonadaceae > Endozoicomonas > Endozoicomonas acroporae. The sequence continues at coordinate 32,844 of NZ_PJPV01000075.1, read as the reverse complement.
ATTAAGGATGGAGAAGAAATCGTAGAAAGACTGCTGCTTCTTTGTTTTGCCTGGCCATCTATACGTGATGTAATCGCTCTATCAAAAGCGCTTGGTGAAGAAAATTTAGTCTGAGTACCTAATCCAAAATTCAGATATGATTTATAAAACAGGTAGGCATTTTTAATATGTATTCAACCGCATCATTAAGTGCTGAGTCTACAGTGGCTTTCACTGATTCTTTTGAAGGTTCATCCTTATCTGGTAAGAATGAATCAATAAAGGCGGGAAATAATTCTGGAAGGGTGATTGTTAAGGTAAGAAATACTGTTTCAAAAATAACCTTGGCAAAAGCGTTTCAGGAAATTGATGGATTGACTACAATCGATTTTGAAAACAACGGGAATAAATTGCAGGATATCGGAATCATTGATCCAGAAAAACATAATAAATATCTATTTCCATCAACAGTAACATTTGACGCATCTGGTAAGCTTTCAAATACAGAGGCCTTTGATGAAAATTTTAAGCCGAATACAGATTCAATAAACAAAATGTGTAAAGAGGCCTTGCAAACAATGGGGCGCAAACTCCACTGGAGGAATTGTACTGTGGAGGCTTGGTGCTCTTTGCTCAGGTATCCATTCACCAGTGAACAAACATTGATATGTAATATGCCATGGCATAGAGATCTATGTACTTTATCCATGACAACACTGTTATCTCCATATAATCAAAACGATAATGGTTTTTGTGGTGGAGCATTGAGTTTTGCAAAAGATTCAAATGTTTCTGGTACTCTTCCTAGAAGTTCTTCTGGTATTCCTGAAAAATCTACCATAAAAACATTTGAATACAAAGAGCAAGGAGACGGCTTCATCTTTGATAGTATAAACACACTTCATAAAGTTAAAAAAATGTATGTATTGAATGAAGAGAAGCTTAAAGAACGACCCGTACAAAGATTGTTGCTTGTTTGCTTTACTAATCCATCTGAAGATGATGTAAGACATCTTTCAGTAGCGCTTGGTGAAGAAAATTTAGCTTGAGTATCCAAGGCCAAATCAGGGGTTGCTGCAAATGCAGTTCCCTGAATTTGTTAAAAACACTATTAAAAAATGGCTCAATCCCTATGGCCGTGGGGCTGGCTTTTGGTGCTTTTCTTTCTCTGCCTGCTCAATACTTTGGTAACCAGACCAGACCCTGAGAGCCGCAGTTAAAATGCATATAGCGGCAAAACCCAGGGCAAGCTGTGGAAAATAACCGGGCAGCAGACAAAAAAGCACAAACAGCGCAATGGTTTCTGTTCCCTCGGCCAGACCACCCAGGTAATACAGGGATTTGTGTTGGAAGCGCGGGTCTGACAGCTGATGTTTCTCAGCCATGACGGCATAGGCAAGAAAGCTGGCTCCGGTGCCCATAAAGGAGAAAATCAGGACGCACGCTGCCACCGCATTGTGTGCCGGTGACGCCAGGGCAAAGCCCATGACAATGGCCGAATAAAAAATAAAATCCAGGGTAATATCCAGAAACCCGCCAGCGTCTGAGGGGTTGCCCAGCCTGGCCAGTGCTCCATCAAGACCATCCAGTATCCGGTTACTCAGAATCAGCACTAAAGCCAGTGAGTAGAACTCAAAGGCCAGCAATGGGACTGCCAGCATGCCCATCAGAAAACCGGCAACGGTGACCTGGTCCGGTGTGATGCCACGTTGCTTTAACTGCAACGCAGCCAATCTCAACGGTGGCTGAACAAGTGAGGTTGTCCATTTATCGATCATGTAATATCAGAAGGCAGTGTTGATGAACGGTAAAAGTGCATCATACCGCTGGCTTTTTTCTGTGCCAAATCGCTTCTTCAGATGTTTGGCCAGGACTGAATTTTGGGTGTGGCGAAAGTTTGCCGGTTTGTTTGTGATGTTTTTTCGGCTTGTGTATAGTCCCGCTGTTAACCCGGATATTTCATAAACTGCCCCGAATCTCGCGTACGACCACATGGATGTGGGAGATAGGGCGACGCAGGATGCCAAAGCCGAGGACTTTGTCGCTCTAAGGGATTTTGTGAGGGAGCGCCGTACCGGGGAGTACGGTCGACTGAACAAAACTCCCTTAGAGCGGCAAAGGACAAGCGAGAGCGGGAGCATGTTTATGAAATATCCGGGTTAAGTTCTTCAGAATAAGGCGCATCCTTTTAATAGGTGCTGTTGAAGGAAGGTTGCAGGCTCATTGGCTCTTAACTATTTAACGGGCCCGAGTCATGGTCAGGAAAAGGTGGATAGCTTTGCATCCCGACAGTAGCAAACTCAGGGTTATACGCCATGACCCGAAACGAGATCAGTTAATTCGAATTTTTCTAATGGTATTTATTGCTTTGCTGGGTGGTTTTGCCTATTGGTATGGTGGAAACCATGCAGGCCAGAATCTGGACCAGCTTCGGCAACAGCATACCACTCTGGAGAACAGGGCCAGAGTATTGCAGGAAGAGAACAGAGAGCTCCGGCAGCGAGTGGGCATTCTGGAAAGTGCCAGCAAAATGGATCGTGAAGCGGTCAACAATGTTCGCCTGTTAGTAAAGAAGCTTGAGGAAGAGAAAGAGCTGCTGCATAAAGAGCTGACTTTTTTCAAAAGCATCCTGGCTCCGGAAGACATGTCTACCGGTGTTCGGGTGGCGGGCTTCAGTTTACTTCGGGGGAATGAATCCGGTCAGTACCGTCTTCGGCTGGTGATTTCCCAGGTGGCGAGAAGCAACCCGTTTCTGAAAGGAACACTATCGGTATCCCTGATTGGCGAGAAAGATGGCAAGGCACAGACCATACCGCTGCAGAAGCTGATCGCGTCGGATCAGGCTGTCGCAGGTTTGGGGTTTCGCTATTTTCAGGCTCTGCCCAGTGACAGAGAGTACTTTGACTTCACTATACCGGAAGGTTTTCAGCCGGCAGAGGTCAAGGTTATGGTGCGGATCACCAGCGGAATTAAACAGAGTTTTGAACAAATTTATCAATGGGATAAGGAGCTGTTAGCGGATGTTCGGCAAGAGCAAAACAGCGGGTAACGTCGCGAAACATGGCAGTACGACGCTCATATCGTCAGAAACAATCATTACCGGCGATATTCACTTTTCCGGTTCCGTGCATATCGAAGGGTGTGTTAAAGGTAATGTGTCAGCAGATCAGGGCATGTTAACCATTGCCCATAATGGCAGTGTGGAAGGTGATGTTCGTGTCCAGCGCGTGGTGGTCGATGGTCACGTTCGTGGCAATGTTTTTGCCGAAGAACATCTGGAGCTTGCTTCCAGGGCCGTGATTACCGGTAATGTGTTTTACAACGTGATAGAGATGACCAAAGGGTCTCAGGTTAATGGCAGTCTTGAGCATCACTCGAACGGTGTGCCAGCCGGACCTCAGCCTCTCCTGGAGCGTGCTGATGAAGAGATGCCCGCAGCGGAAGTGATTGAAGCGGTGGATAGTTGACTGTAACAGTTGGTTACTCCGATAATAGCCCGCTAATGAGTAAATGACGGGTCGCTGCCTTAACGGGTTATCACTAGGAGCCAGGGCGGCGGCACGGGAGGGTCAATGAGCGTAGTAGAAACAGTGATACCGGAGCCAATCAGTGTTACGGAAGCTGCTGCCCGCAGGGTAAGTGAATTGCTGGCAGATGAGACCGAAGAAAATCAAAGGCTCCGGGTATATGTCACCGGTGGCGGCTGTTCCGGTTTTCAGTACGGCTTCACGTTTGACAGTAATCTTGCTGATGATGACACCCTGATTACCAGAGATGGCGCAGCCATTGTGGTTGATTTCCTCAGTTACCAGTACCTGGTGGGCGCGGAGATTGACTATGAAGAGGGGCTGGAAGGCTCTCGCTTTCTGGTTAAAAACCCGAATGCCAAGTCGACCTGTGGCTGTGGGTCTTCGTTCTCGATATAAACGAATATCCAGGTTAGGCTTTTGGGAATCCAAAGATCACGCCGGGCACAGAGGAAATCTTCTGTTGTGCCCTGCGTGATCTTTGCGTTTTACCGATCGTAAAAAAGGGTCTTATACCAGCTGATCCATAGAGGCTTTAAGGGTGTTTGCCGAGTGTCGAATGCCCGCCAGTTCCTCCTCATCCAGCTTAGGGGCAATAATACTCTCCACGCCGTCACTGCCAATAACGGTTGGCAGGCTCAGGCAGATATCGCTAATGCCGTATTCTCCATTCAGCCGGACCGTGACCGGAAGAACACTGCGCTGATTATTGAGTACCATGCGAATGATAAAAGCAATAACCAGTCCAATCGCCCAGTTGGTGTAGCCTTTGTTGGCAATGATCTCGTAAGCGGCTTTTCTGACCCTGGTGACAATACCTGCCAGGGCTTCGGGATCGTATTCACGACCATTAATCGTATTGCCTTTGATACCAAGCCCGGCAATGGTGGCGGAACTCCAGACCGGTACTTCAGAGTCACCATGTTCCCCGAGAATATAAGCGTGAATGGACTGGGGTGAGACATCATAGTAGTTGGCCAGCAGGGTTCGAAAGCGGGAGGTATCCAGCAGGGTGCCGGTGCCAATCACCAGGTTATTGGGACGATGACTCAGGCTTTGCATGGCATGGGTAAGAATATCCACCGGGTTGCTGGCAATCAGTAACAAGGCTTGGGGTGCATGCCGGTCAAGCTCTCTGGCGATGGTTTCAAACACTTTGATGTTTCGCTGCAGCAGATGCAGGCGACTTTCATCGGGGCTGGATTGACTGACACCGGCGCAGATAACGATGATGCCTGCCCCCTCCAGGCTGGCAAAGTCACCGTCGGTGACCTCGCAGCGCCCCACCAGTGGCTGGCCATGCATCAGGTCCAGTGCTTCGCCATGGGCTCTGTCCTGGTTCTTATCCACAAGAATAATTTGATTGGCCAGCTTTTGTTGGAACAGGGAGTAAGCGGCCGCCATACCAACAAAGCCAGTGCCGATAATGCCAATTTTATTCGTATTCATGGTGAGTGCCTGCGTCTTTGAAGTATGCCCTGGCAGCAATAAGCTGAAATAAGTGCATACCTCAAGAAAGTGAGGAGTCAAGGTTGTGGCTTATACATTATAAGCCCTGCATGATTCTGCAGTATGAATCACCTTTAGTACAAAGTTCTATCAGCGTTAATTTAGTCTGACTTTGTTGTATTTGGTAGTAACTGAAAAAAGAAGGAAACCACAAAGACACAAAGGTTTATCCGAGCTTGTCTGAGCTGCGATAAACCAACAAAAAAGGCTGCCTTTGTGCCTTCGTGTCTTTGTGGTTCAATACAGAATGTTTGTTATGGATCATGCTGAGCAGTTAGACTCAATCTATTTACGCAAAGACTTTACGCAAAGACTCTTCATGGCAAAAGCAAAATCCCGAAAAGCATACGTTTGTACCGAATGTGGCAGCGAAGCCGCCAAATGGCAGGGGCAGTGTCCGGACTGTAAAGCCTGGAACACTTATAAAGAAGTCAACCTCGGACCGGCTGCCTCTCCCTCCATTGCTGCCAGTAACAAGGCCGGTTTTGCCGGTGCTCTCTCTGAGCTGAAAACCCTCAGCGAAGTGGATGTGGAAGAAGCGCCCCGCTTCTCCAGTGGCATGACGGAGTTTGACCGGGTGCTCGGTGGCGGTTTTGTCAAAGGCAGTGCGGTGCTGATTGGTGGTCACCCGGGTGCCGGTAAAAGTACCATCCTGCTGCAGGTGCTCTGTCACGTTGCCCAGTCCATGAATGCCCTTTATGTCTCTGGCGAAGAGTCACTGCAGCAGATTGCCGCCCGGGCCCAGCGATTAGGACTACCCACCAATAACCTGAAAATGCTGGCGGAAACCTCCGCAGAAAATATTGTCACGGTGGCCGAGCAGGAAAAGCCCGGCATTATCGTCATCGACTCCATTCAGGTGATGTATATGAACGGAGTGGACTCCGTGCCCGGTGGTGTTGGCCAGGTCAAAGAGTCTGCCGCTTTCCTGACCCGGTATGCCAAACAGAGTGGTACGGTATTACTGATTGTCGGTCACGTCACCAAAGACAACTCTCTGGCCGGCCCCATGACCCTGTCCCATATCATTGATACCCAGATCATGCTGGGCAATACCGATGATTCCCGCTTCCGTATGATGCGGGCCACCAAAAACCGGTTTGGTCAGGTGAATGAGCTGGGTATTTTTGCCATGACCGAAACCGGCATGAAGGAAGTGAAAAACCCATCGGCCATTTTTCTGTCCCGCACCCAGGAGGCGACTTCGGGCAGCATTATTTCTGTATTGTGGGAAGGTACCCGACCTCTGCTGGTTGAGATACAGGGGCTGGTGGTGGAATCCCAACTGGGAAACCCTCGTCGTGTAACTGTCGGCGTGGAACAGAACCGTCTGGCCATGCTGCTGGCCATTCTTACCCGGCACGGTGGCATTTTCACCAGTGACCAGGATGTGTTTCTTAACGTAGTGGGTGGCGTAAAGATCACAGAAACCAGTGCTGATCTGGCCAGCCTGCTGACCGTGGTTTCCAGCCTGCGGGATACACCACTGCCTCAGGATCTGGTGGCCTTTGGTGAGGTGGGGCTGGCCGGGGAAATTCGTCCGGTGGCCAATGGTCAGGAGCGTCTGGTCGAGGCTGCCAAGCATGGCTTCAGCCGGGCCATTGTTCCTGCCGCCAACCAGCCCAGAAAACCGATTCCCGGTTTGACAGTGATTGCCGTGAAAAAATTATCGGAAGCGCTGGAAGCAATTTAGGAGTTGTCTGGAAATAACTTCCCTATTTTCATTGCCTGACTCCGTTCGGACTGAGTGCTGAGCTTGACGAAGTATCGAAGTTCGGTGGCACGACCCTTCGATACTTCGACAAGCTCAGCACTCAGGGTGAACGGAAATCGGGAACTTATTAAAAGACAATTCCCTAGGGTATTTTCAACAGCAGTAGTCATTGCTGGTGAATCAAATTAAAATTCAGCCCATTCCAATACGTTGATATCTCGGATACATGAATCAGCCAAAAATAACCTTAGAATCACTTGGTCCGGGAAGTTGCCACCATCTGGGGGCCAACTTTCTCAATCAGCAGCTGCACCCGGAGTTTCCTGACTCAGCGGTGGGGGTGAACTTTGCGGTATATGCACCGGAAGCGTCAGCCATGATGCTGTGCCTGTTTGACAGTACCGGGGTGGAGCAGCGCATTCCCATGTATGGCCCTGAAAAGGGTATCTGGCATGTATTGGTTAAAGGGGTGCAGGAAGGTCAGGTCTATGGCTATCGCGCCGATGGCCGCTGGGCACCTGATGAGGGGTTGCGCTTCAATATTAATCAACTGCTGCTGGACCCTTATGCCCGTGAAGTTAAAGGGGTGATTAACTGGCAGCCTGCCGTCTATGATTACTCCGGCAAGGAAAGAAATCAGTGGTCGTTCAATGATCAGGACAACGGCCATTTGCTGCCCAAATCGGTGGTCCGGACCGATCAGTTTGACTGGCAGTCTGTTACCAGGCCTGAACTCCCCCATGAAGACAGTATTATTTACGAGAGCCATGCCAGGGGCTTTACCCGTCAGCATCCCAATATTCCGGAAGCCCTGCGAGGGACTTATCTGGGGATGTGCCATCCTGTCGTTATTGATTATCTGAAGGGGCTGGGCGTCAATACGGTTGAGCTGTTGCCGGTGACCAGTTTTCTCAGTGAGCCAAGATTACGGAAGCTGGGGCTGAAAAACTACTGGGGCTATAACCCGCTCTGTTTTATGGCACCTGAGCCGTCCTATGCAATTGATGATCCGGTGGATGAACTGAAGACAATGGTTCGTGAATTGCACCGTGCCGGTATCCGGGTAGTGATGGATGTTGTTTACAACCATACCTGTGAAGCGGGATCGGATGGTCCGGGCCTGAGCCTGCGAGGGTTGGCTGAGAAAGATTACTATTTGCTGGATCACCATGGTGGTCATCTGGTGTCTACCAACTACAGTGGTTGTGGGAATACGTTGAATTTTGACAGCCCACAAACCATCAAGCTGGTAATGGATAGCCTCAGGTATTGGGCTGAGCACTATCAGATCGATGGTTTCCGTTTTGATCTGGCACCGACCATGGCCAGACGACATCGGAAGTTTGATGCTCAAAGCGCATTCTTTCTGGCCGTATTTCAGGACCCGATTCTTTCTACCCGGCAGATGATTGCAGAACCCTGGGACTTGGGGCCTGAAGGTTATCGCCTGAAAGGTTTCCCAAGGGACTGGCATGAGTGGAATGACCGTTATCGCGGTGGTATACGATCATTCTGGCGTGGTGACAAGGACCAGGTGGTGGATATCGCCTGGCGTCTGACCGGCTCCAGAGATATTTTCGGGCCAGGCAGACCGGCTGGAAGTGTTAACTATATCTGCAGTCATGATGGTTTTACCCTGCGCGACCTGGTGTCGTTTGAGCACCGGCACAACCTCGCTAATGGTGAGGGTAACCGGGACGGTGACCAACATAATCTCTCCTGGAATTATGGCGTTGAAGGGGCGTCCGGTGACCCTGCTATTCAACAGCAGCGGCTGCGTGTACGAAAAAACCTGCTGGCGACGCTGATGTTTTCCCGCAGTATCCCCATGCTGATGGCGGGTGATGAGTTTGGTAACAGTCAGCATGGCAATAATAATGTTTACTGTCAGGATAATCCCATTGGCTGGGTTGACTGGTCGTGGTTGGCTGGAAACGGCAAAAGTGATGAGAATCCTGATGGTGCCGAGCTGCAACAGTTCACCTCAATGCTTATTCATTTACGCAAGTCAGAGCCATTGCTGGGCATTCGTTATCAGACAGATGACAGGCAGTGGCACAGCGCTGAGCTCGAATGGTTTAATACTGAAGGCGTACCTCTGACCGCAGCAATGCTGCCTGATGAGCGTGGTCGTGCACTGGAGATGCGCTATCGCTGCCCTGTGGATAGCCAGCCCAGCCTGGTGCTATTGGTCAATAATGAGGCTGAAACCCGGCGCTTTAACTTGCCTGATACTGGCAATGCCGTTCGGTGGCAAAGAGTTTTATCCACGGATCTGGATAATGGAGAAGCTTTCCGGGAAGAGGTGATTTTGCATCAGGGGTGGTACGAGGTGCCGGGGCGCAGTGTTGTGGTGATGAAAGAATTGGCCTGAAAACCTTTTATTCTTTCATAATAATGGGATTGGGGTAAATCAGTAATAAACGGCAATGCATCTTTATAGGATAGACGGTATCGTGAGCGTAATCACTTACAGACTGAATCGGGCAATTGCCTCGCATTTCCATGGCTGGCAAATATTGGTTCTGTTTGCTGTCAGTCAGCCAGGGCATTTTCTGCCATTTTTACTATTGAGGAACCGCCATGCACCCCCTCGCAGGCCAACCCGCAACCGATGATCTTCTGGTTAATATTCCCCGGCTGGTTAGTGACTATTACACGATACGGCCCGATCAGGCAGAAAGCAGCCAGCGTGTTGCTTTTGGCACATCAGGTCATCGTGGCACGTCTGCCAATGGTTCGTTCAATGAAGCCCATATTCTGGCGATCAGTCAGGCAATCTGTGAATATCGTCGTGTGCAGGGGATAGAAGGCCCAGTTTTTGTTGGCATGGATACCCATGCGCTGTCTGAGCCGGCGTTAATCAGTGCTGTGGAAGTGTTTGTTGCCAATGGCCTGGATGTCATGATCGATCAGGAGCGTGGCTATACGCCAACGCCGGTTATTTCCCATGCCATCGTTTCCTATAATCGCTGTCACAGCAAGCTGGCGGACGGGGTGGTCATCACCCCTTCCCACAATCCACCGGAAGATGGCGGTTTTAAATATAACCCGCCCCATGGAGGCCCGGCAGGTAGTGATATTACCGGCTGGGTGGAAAAACGGGCCAATGAGCTGATCGCTGAAAACCTGTCTGGCGTTAAAAGAATCGCTTTTGAACAGGCGCTCAGATCCGGCAAGGTTCACAAGTATGACTTCGTTACGCCTTATGTGAATGACCTGGAAAATGTGCTGGATATGGCGGCCATTGCCAACGCTAAACTGAGCATTGGTGTTGATCCTCTGGGTGGTTCCGGTTTGCACTATTGGGCACCTGTTGCGGATCGTTATGGTCTTGATCTGACGCTGGTCAGTAAAAAAATTGATCCGACCTTTTCGTTTATGCACCTTGATAAGGATGGCCGTATCCGTATGGATTGTTCATCCTCCTCCGCCATGGCCGGGCTGATCAACCTCAAAGATGACTTTGCCATTGCTTTTGGGAATGACCCGGACTTTGATCGCCACGGTATTGTGACCCGTGGTCATGGGTTGCTGAATCCAAATCACTATCTGTCCGTTGCCATCCAGTATCTTTATACCCACCGTCCGCAATGGTCACCAGAGGCGACTATCGGCAAGACGCTGGTTTCCAGTGCCATGATTGATCGTGTTGGCAATGGCCTGGGCCGTACTGTGACTGAAGTTCCGGTCGGGTTTAAGTGGTTTGTTGACGGTCTCTGTGCAGGCTCTATGGCATTTGGTGGCGAAGAGAGTGCCGGAGCCTGCTTCCTGCGCCGGGATGGTAATACCTGGTGTACCGATAAGGATGGTTTCACCATGGCGCTGCTGGCGGCAGAAATTACCGCCGTTACCGGGCGTGACCCGGGAGAGCACTATGAGGAGCTGACCCGAAAATACGGTGCTCCGGTTTATCAGAGGCTCGATGCTGTTGCCAATGATGCCCAGAAGAAAGTGCTGGCTGCATTAAGTCCGGAGCAGGTGAAAGCGGAAAAACTGGCAGGTGATCCCATCATTGCCCGTTTAACCCACGCGCCGGGCAATGGTGCCGCGATTGGTGGTCTGAAAGTTGTTACCGAGCGGGGCTGGTTTGCCGCCAGACCTTCCGGAACTGAAGCCGTTTATAAGATTTATGCTGAGAGCTTTGAAGGGAAAGAGCACCTTTCCCATCTGCAAAGTGAAGCTCAGGAGATTGTCGCCGAAGTCTTTAAGGCAAATGGCGTGTGACTTGGTACTCGCTACAGGTGTTCAGCTGAATCAGCGAAACACCTGAATACTTTGCCTGAAGCTGGCAATAGGGGTGTCGGCTGCAGGCAGCTGGGGGATTCTTCCGGGGGAATGGTGTATTCATCAGCCGGAATGGGTCAGGGATTGACCTAATTACTTTCAGATCATAATGCAGAAAACAGGAAAATCGACCATGGCGTCAGTCCTTTCCATGATCCTGGCCGGGGGGGTAGGATCGAGGCTTGCTCCACTCACGAGTGTAAGAGCAAAGCCAGCGGTTCCTTTTGGCGGGCAGTATCGAATCATCGACTTTGTGCTGAGTAATTTTGTGAATTCCGACCTTCACAAGATTTATCTGATTACTCAGTTCAAGTCGCACTCGCTGAGCAAACACCTGCAACGTTGCTGGCGAATTGCCGGTCTGGCGGACAAGTTTATTGATACGCTGCCAGCCCAGATGAATACCGGCAGTGACTGGTATCAGGGCACAGCGGATGCGGTGTATCAAAACCTGAATCACATCGAGTCGCACAACCCTGATCTGGTGTGTGTGTTTGGGGGTGACCATATCTACACCATGGATGTGCGGGATATGGTTCAGTATCACCAGCAGCACAGCGCTGACTTGACTGTTGCAGCGATTCCCGTACCGGTGGATCAGGCCCATCACTTCGGTATTATCGAGGTTGACGAGGATGGTCGTATGATCGGTTTTGCCGAAAAGCCTGTCGATGGGGTGAAGACCATTCCCGGAAATCCGGACTTTGTGCTGGCTTCAATGGGTAATTACGTGTTCACCACTGATTGTCTGGTGCAAGAGCTGCTGGATGATCATGCCAATGAAGGGTCTGACCACGACTTTGGCAAAAACATCATTCCATCCCTTTACCCACGGGCAAAAGTCATGGTGTATGACTTCTCCCAAAATAGGGTTCCCGGGGGCAAAAACAACGGCTACTGGCGCGATGTAGGTACCATTGATTCATTCTGGGAAGCGAACATGGATCTGCTGACCAGTGAACCGCCCATCGACCTGCATAATCAGGACTGGCCGATTCGTACCTATATTCCCCCCTATCCACCGGCCCTGATCGCTTTTGACCGTGAGGAGCGTAAAGGTCAGATCAACAACTCTATGGTGGGTGTGGGTTGCGTATTCTATGACATTTATATGCATCGCAGTGTGGTAGGTTACAACGTCAAAATTGGCGACAATACTCATATATCTGAATCGGTTATTCTGCCCAATGTCACCATCGGTGAAGACGTTGTATTGAACCGGGTTATTGTGGATAAGCGGGTAGAAATTGCACCGGGAACCCGCATTGGTGTAGATCGTGAAGAGGATCTTAAACGCTTCAAGGTCACTGATTCCGGACTGGTGGTTATTCCCAGAGGAGCAAAAGTTGGGTTCTGATTTAAACATTCTTTTTGCGGTATCAGAGCTGGCAGGTATTGTCAAAACCGGAGGGCTGGCCGATGTGGCCGGCGCTCTCGGACCGTGGATGCGCAAGCTCGGAAATGATGTCCGGGTGATTATGCCTGCCTACCGTCAGGCTCTGGAGGCGTTGGCAACAGATGTTGTCGGAGCTGGAGAGGTTTGTCTCGGCCCCTATGGCAAAATGGGTTTTGCCATAAGACAGGGAACGTTTGACGGTGTCCCTGTTTACCTGATTGAGCATAACCATTACTTTGACCGCAGTGGTCTCTACACCCATGAGGGTCAAGGTTTTGGTGATAACACTGAGCGGTTTGCCTTTTTTTGTAAAGCGGCACTTCAGGCCTGTCAGCTGTTAAGCTTTAAGCCGGACATTATTCATGGCCATGACTGGCAGTCAGCACTGTTGCCTTTCTACCTCAAAACCCATGAGTCTGGTAATGCTTTCTTTGCTGACACACGGACGGTCCTGACCATTCACAATGGTGCCTATCAACAACATACTGACCGTGCCTTATTAGGTGTGTTGGGGATCGATCAGCACTGGTATACTCCGGATTTCTTTGAAGACCATGGGCATATTAATCTGCTCAAGGGCGGCATTGCCTTTGCTGATAAAATCACTACGGTGAGTTCAAGGTATGCTGAAGAGCTGCAGACAGATCTTGGGTCTCATGGCCTTGCCCATATTATCGGGCGAAGAAAACAGGATTTTTCCGGTATTCTTAATGGCTGTGATTATCAGGCGTGGAACCCTGAAACGGACGCTTTGCTGCCAGCCAATTACTCCCTGCACGATCTGTCTGGCAAAGTGGTGTGTAAGCAGGCTTTACAGGAGCAACTGCAGTTACCGGTGAGCGCCGATAAACCTCTGTACGGGCTGGTCAGTCGCCTTGCCGGGCAGAAAGGTTTTGCTTATCTGATACCAGCCCTGTGGCAGTTTTTGCAGGATGATGTTCAGGTTGTACTCCAGGGCTCCGGTGACCGGATGATTGCCGCTGAACTGAGCCGACTGGTCAGTGCTTTTCCGGACAAATGTCGCTTTGTTGAGGCTTACGACAACCGTCTTGCGCATCTGATAGAAGCCGGTGCTGATTTCTTCCTGATGCCTTCATTGTTTGAGCCCTGTGGCCTTAACCAGATGTACAGCATGAAGTACGGTACCCTGCCCATTGTTCGGGCGGTTGGTGGGCTGGTGGACACCGTTAAAGGCTATAATTCAGCTGGCGGGGACGCAACCGGGTTTATGTTTGATTCGGCTGACAGTGATGCCCTGTTGCACTGTCTCAATCAGACCCATGCCGTTTATCAGAATGGGCAACTGATGAGCCGATTGATGGTTAATGCCATGAATGAGTCATTTACCTGGGAACAGTCAGCCCTGGATTACCTTGAGGTTTATCGGGCTGCAGTTGGCCAGCGATAAGCCCCGGAGTGGCTTATCTTGAAGGAAAAATGGAAGACTGAGGTGCTCAGTCTTCCAGACACAAGTTTTCCCTGTCTTCCCGGGAGTCCGTCTGATTTTGTCGACTGACAATTTTTGCACTGAAATAAAGCAACACTATGAATATCGCTGTATCTTCCAAAACATCATCAATGCCAAAGGCTGCCATAAAGCCTGTGGTATCGGATCTGGCTAACAGTCAGTGTGCAACTCCTTTTGATCAGCTGGGGTTGCATCCTCATCCGGAAGGAAAAGGTCTGGTCATTCGCACATGGCGTCCGGATGCAACAATGGTAGAGGTTTTTGATCACCGCACCGGCAAGTTACTTGGTGAGATGAGCCGCAATGAGGCCGGTGTGTTTGAGCTGCATCTGCCCAGAAGAAAAAAGCCGTTTCTTTATCAGCTGATTATCCATTGGGCTAATGGCCACAGCTTTTCGATTTATGACCCGTACTGTTTCGGGGAGTATATTCTTGCCCAGTCAGATATTGAGCCGGAAGGCCTCTATCGACACCTTGGGGCACAGGTGGTCTCCCATAAGATCAACAGCAAACTGAATATACAGGGTGTGTTGTTTAAAGTTTACGCGCCTTATGCCCGGTCAGTGAGTATTGTGGGAAGCTTTAATGGCTGGGATGACCGGCTCCATCCAATGGCCAGCGCAGATGATGGTATCTGGCGGCTGTTTGTGCCCGGCGTTCAGGCTGGCGACCAGTATAAATACGCTATTCGTGATTATCACGGCAATTCGCTGCCACAGAAAACCGATCCGTTCGCCCGCCATATTGAGCAGTGGCCCGGACTGGCCTCTGTCGTTCAGGGCGTCTACAGCTATGCCTGGCAAGACCAGCTGTGGATGAGTAAGAGAAAAAACAAGGCAGATAAAGAGCAGCCCTTTTCTATCTACGAAGTCCATGCGGGCTCATGGAAAAGAAAAGAGAACGGTGACTTCCTGAACTTTCGTGAACTGGCCGATGAGCTGATTCCCTATGTGATGGATATGGGCTTTACGCATGTTGAGTTGCTGCCAGTGTCGGAGCATCCGCTGTTTGATTCCTGGGGTTATCAGCCGGTTGGTCTTTATGCGCCCAGTAGCCGTTATGGTTCTCCGGATGATTTCCGCTATTTTGTCGATCAGTGTCACCAGAAAGGTCTCGGTGTCATTCTGGATTGGGTGCCTGCGCACTTTCCCAATGATGAGCATGGGCTGGCCAGGTTTGATGGCTCTTCACTTTATGAGCATCCGGATCCTCGTCGAGGTTGGCACCCTGACTGGCAAACCTGCATTTATGATTTTGGCAAGCCCTGGGTTCAGGACTTTCTGATCAGTAATGCCCTTTACTGGCTGGATGAATTCCATATTGATGGCCTTCGTGTCGATGCGGTTGCCTCCATGCTCTACCTGGATTACTCACGTGGTCATGGTGAGTGGGAAGCCAATATTCATGGTGGTAATGAGAATCTTGAAGCCGTCGCTTTCCTGAAGAAGTTCAATGAGAAGGTGCACGCTGCATTCCCGGATGTGATGACCATTGCGGAGGAGTCAACCAGCTGGCCTGGTGTGTCCACGGCGGTGGCAGACGGCGGGCTTGGGTTTGACTTCAAATGGAACATGGGATGGATGAACGACACGCTTGAGTATATGAAACTCGATCCTGTCTATCGCCAGCACCATCATGGGCAGATGACGTTCAGTACGGTTTATGCCTGGAGTGAAAATTTTGTTCTGCCACTGTCCCACGATGAAGTCGTTCATGGTAAGGGCACTATTCTGACCCGTATGCCCGGTGATGATTGGCAGCGGTTTGCCAACCTGCGGGCCTATCTGGCATTTATGTATGCGCACCCCGGTAAAAAGTTGCTCTTTATGGGCGCTGAGTTGGGTACCCATAACGAGTGGAATCAGAATGCTGAGCTGGACTGGGGCTTGCTGGACAATCCAGATGGTTTTAGTGTGGGGGTTCAGAAGTTGGTTAAAACCCTTAACCAGTTGCATGGCTCATTGCCTGCGATGTTTGAGCAGGATCTCAGGGCAGAAGGTTTTGCCTGGACCACCGGGGATGACAGTAGCCAGAGTGTGCTGGTGTTCCGTCGTTATGATAATGAAGGGAGCTCAGTACAGGTTATCTGTAACCTGACGCCGGTTGTTCGTGACGGTTATCGCGTGGGTGTTCCTGAGGCTGGTCGCTATTGTGAAATTTTGAACACCGATCATACCTGCTTTGGCGGCAGTGGTGTTTCAGCCGGTGAGCTGCTTGAAGCTGAGGAAATCCCGATGCACCATTTGCCATACAGTCTTGCCCTGACATTGCCGCCTTTGGCCACCGTGATCCTGAAGCGCTCCTGATCTGGATTCAGGGAACTGGCTACGTCTGGTAGCCAGTTCTGCTGATCACGAGTGAACCATTCTGGCACCTTTGCAGCTTGGGTAGGTGCTGCATACCCAGCACTCCAGGCCTGCCTGGGGGCCTTTTTTAAGCGTTCGCAGTCGCATGGGGCTGTGGCATTTGGGGCATTGTGGATCAACGATGGTTTCGACTTCGGCAATAGCTTCCCTTGGGGTCGGGAGCTCGTAATCAGGAGTGCCTTCCTCGGTAAATCCGCAGGTGGCGAGAACGGTACGTCGCAATTCGGTAACATCCCGCCAGGGCTTCATATCATATTCCAGTAACGGCAGTTCTGCCGCTGCACAGAGCTGGCGTAATAGCTTGAACTCTTTTGAGTTGGACTTTGTGTTGTAGGGGATCAGGTTGATCACACAACAGATTTCCATCTTTTTGCGGTGATAGAGCACAAAGTCAAATCGGCGGTTTTTTTTGATATTCAGTGCCATGGCGGTCCGGCTGAACCTGCCAGCTGCAAGAACGTCACCAACGGGCAAAGATGGCAAAACCATTAAGTGACTGCGAACGGCAATATCCAGCTGACCGAAAAAAGCACGCTTATCCTGGTCGAAAAGAAGGGTGTTGGTTTTGGCTTTGAAAGGGCTGAAAGTCAGCCATAGAAACCAGGCAATCGCTGCAATAACTACTATCAATGAGCCTGAAACAACGAGGGAAAAACTGTCCAGCAGCACTGCACTACCTTGTCTTGGATTTATGGGTCAATGAGATAAAAACATGGCTCTTTCAAAAGTGTCAATAATGGCCTCCCCATGAAAACGTATTGGAGAACGCGAAGACCTGTATGACTCATCATCGGCGATGCAGAAAGTGCACTTGTGGTTTTTAACCGGCATGGGTAGCCGGAAAAGAGCAGTCCTGATCAGCCAGACATTCTTTTTATAAAAGAGTGACTGGAAATAATAGCAACAAATATTCTTTTGTCATAATAGGTGTTTCTCCACAATGTGTAGCACTGTGGAGAGTGACACAAGACTATCTGGCAAAAGAGTATTCGGGTGGCTTAGCGCCAGTTTAAACCGGGAATGACTCTTCCTGAGTAGCACTCTGAGTGCTTTCAGTGCCATTGCCGTTATCGGGTACGACTTTCGTGGCGATGAGACCTTTGGGACCATGGCCAATCTCAAAGCTGACAACCTGGCCTGCTTTCAGTGTTTTAAAGCCGTCCATATCAATGACAGAGTAATGAATGAGAACATCCTGATTCTCTGTCGCTTCCTGCGCCTGGATAAATCCATACCCTTTGGGGTTATTAAACCACTTGACTGTACCTACCAGCATAGCTTCCATTTCCTTCTTGGTCGCTTCCATACAGCTTGAATCCTTAAATGTTACATTGAAGGAACTGCTGGGAAACTGCAACCCTTGTTGTTTTATTTTTTGGCATTTTTTTATGGTTCTTCATAAAAAGTGTCGTCCTTGCCACTTTGTTCCCTTTATCTATGTTGAAATCCATCTCGATAAATGGAGCTGAACCACAGATTTCCAGAAAAGGGAACTCACAATATAACATCATAAATTGTGCTTTTAATAGCCCTGTTCAGGCTTTATCTGCTGATGTATCTGGCTTTTTCAGGTTTTTATTGGTGGGGTAGTGTGCATGAAGCAACGTCTATGCTCATACACGCTGGTCAATAAGGTGCGACAGGTGACTTTTTATAGAGAGGAGGCTGTGGTTATTTTCAGCTGTATCAGCACAAAAGACTACAATTAAAACCTCTGAATTTGGTGAGTAAACCTCCATGGACCATCATAATGATTATGATTCCGTTGGTGATGGAAAGCTGATCCTTGCCCTGCTTATCAAGCTTTTCCTGAGTGGTGTTCAGGTTGTTGGGGGAAGCGTTGCCGGAAGCCTTTCCCTGATCGCAGACTCGCTGCATAACCTGGGTGATGCCGGTGCAATTCTGGTTGCTGTCATTGCCAGGCGAATAGGTTGCAGGTCAGCAGATAAACGCATGACCTACGGATACAAAAGGGCAGATATTCTCGGGGCTTTAATAAACAGTGTATTTTTACTGGTGGTGGGGGGGTATCTGATCTGTGAGGCCGCAGGTAAGTTTTTCTACCCCCGGGAAGTTGATGGCTGGATTGTGCTGTTGGTTGCCGGTGTTGCCCTTCTGGTTAACATCACGACATCGCTGCTGACTTTCAAGGCTGGAGCCAGAAGCGATATCAATATCAATGCGGTCTTTATTCACAGTGCTTCCGATGCGGTTGCTTCTCTGGTAGTCATCGTAGCGGGTGTGCTGATCATCAACTACCAGCTCTATATTTTTGATGTGATAGCCACCATCGGGATATCAGTCTACGTGATCTTTAATGGCGCGATTCTGTTGAGACGCTGCATTATTATTCTTATGCAGGGGGTTCCGGGCGGCATCGATATTGAGCAGATCAGGGCGGCCCTGGAAAGCATTGAGGGGGTAAAAAGAGTAGGGTGCCTGCACGTCTGGCAGCTGGATGATAAAAAGATCTTCTTTGAAGGCCGTATCCTTTTGAATGGCGCGGAGCCTGAAACGATTAAACGAAAAATCCGGGTGGCGTTACGGCAGCAGTTCTGTATTAATCATACGACTCTGGAAACAAAGAGCAGCCGTCGTATATAACATCAAAACCATGGCCTTTGGTGAGAAATTGTCACGAAATAATTAAATCGTCTAATCCAGGGCTTGAACTTTTTCATGTGGCAGCACTCTGAACTCCGATATTGAATCTTGGAGTCGAGGGGTAACCTGCTATGAATATGCCATCAATGCCTGCCCAAAGTACTGCTGTGTCCCAACCTCAATTGTATGGCGGTCATCAGGGCGAAAGTGCCAGCGCAGCCCCGGTAAAGTTTGATCGCTGGACCATCAGTTTAAGCGCGATTGACAGTTTCCTGCGGGGCAAGGGGCGTGAGGCGGTTGAGAATATCGCAGAGCGTATGTGCAGAAGGGCAGAGCACCAGCAAGGTACGAAATCCTTCAATTTGAGTAGCCTGAAAAAAGATTTTGGTGCCTTCGGGCTACCGGTGGATGACAGCCAGGGGCGCAGCAAAGAGCAAAAGGTCAAGATCGTTACTGGCCTGATCCTCAGGCTCCAGACTGAAGCAAGCAGTGGTAGTCCGGATCGGCCCTTAGGGCAGAGTTTTTGCGGCCTGATCAAAAAATCAGAAAGCTCCATCGCTGAAGGGGTGCAGCTGTTACTGGATGAAGTCAACGACCATTTTGCCACAGAGCCGACCACCGGGACTAAAGAAGCATCCCATGCAGGTGATGGTAACAAAATTGTCGCTGAAGACCATGGCTTGCCAGAATTCAGTGGCCTTCCTGCCAGGCAACCCGACCTGGCTTATCAGCCTGTTAACCTGCCGTCATCGTCTTTTGCGATGGCTGATCCAGCACCAACGCCATCAGCTCCACCGCCCTCTTATGATGCCCTGTCAGTTGAGACTGGAACAAAGTTAGCCAATTTGAGTGATCATATGGATCGATTGATGAAGGATTCGTGGGGGGATAATAATCAGATAACAGCGTGTCGAAATCACATGCATTGGATCAAGGGAGAACTGAACAATTTAAAACCGTTGGGGCTTCAACATTTTCCCGGAAAATTCAGAGAGGTCAGTAAGCAGTTTGAGGAGCTTCAGGTAAAGGATTTTCATCATCGTTTGGATGAGCTGGAAGATAAGCTGGAAGGGGTCAACATGGGGAGCAGCAAGGATATACAGTCAATTGAAAGGGACATTACACAGTTATCCAAACGCTTCGATGAATTAGCTCTTGTAGGTTATGAAGAGCGTTCACGACTGGTAGAGCGCCAGGTAGCATTAAGTAACCAATTGGTCGAAGTAAAAGGGCATTTCAGGATTCACAATGACATTGAATCATTAGCCACTGACCTTAAAGATTTAAAATATAGAGACTTGCCTGATTCTGACCAAATCATCAAATTCTTTAATCATATAGAAGACAGTTTAAGCAAAATAGGCAAGTTGATTGGCCGCCTGCCTGCAGGATCTAAACGAACTGAATTGTTAGAGCAAGAGAGTAAGCTTAGGAATTCATTAAATGCCAGTAAAGAAACAGTTATGCAGCAGAAGCTTGAGAGTATAGAGCAGTTAATAAAAACTCAGGAAAATAATAATGAGAACGGTGTTGCCCTAGAGAAAAAAATGCTTGAGCAAGCTGGCAAACACTTACATGATCTCAAAAAATTAATGGACAGTTTGAAGATGGAGGAGCAAGCGAGTGTTAAGTTAGATGACCTAGAGGTCAGGCTGGCAAAGTTAAAGCTGGCCAATGTGGGTGAGCCGGTATCGGTATCAAAAGCAAAATCCTTAAATACTGGTCTAGCAGGCAACATTATCGACAATCTCGAAGCTGCTGATGCTTTGATTACTGCTTCAGAAAAAGACCCGTATGGCTTTGATGAAGAGTGTGCATCGGAAGCAAAGGGGTATCTTGATAAGGCAAAAGCTCAGTGCGGGAAATTATGTGGCAACAAGGATCAACTAAATCATTTAACGGATACACACCGTGATTTGTGCAATAGGCTGCAGAAAATAGAAGAAACAAAAGGAAAGATTGTTCAGGAAAAAGTAGAAAAACTCTTCAAAAAAGCGCGTAACACTATAGGCTTTTTCCGGGGTCGCCCAAGAGAAGAGATAAAAAAAGAGGTGGAAGAAATGAAGAATCTTTTTGATCAAGCAAGAAAGGAGCTTGAAGGATTGAGCGGCAGTAATTATGACACTATAGGAAAAGGGCTTCGTGCTGATTTCGATGATTTGCAAGAACTGCTAAAACCATACAAGGATAATATAAGCGATAGTCAAAAAGCTACTGCCACAAACAGTGAAGATAAAAATAAGATAGATCGTCTAAAAAAAGAGTTTGATGATTACTGGAAAGTATATGGATCCAGGTCTTCTGATCTGGAGCTAGAGGTTCTAAAATGTTCTGGTTTAGACCACCCTATTGAACAACGCATAGCTAAAAGGGAGGATCTTAGGGGATTTTATGAAAATTCATTAAAAACAGCAAAAGTACTGAGGTTTGAAAAACTCCCTAGCGTACTAGGTTGTGAAAATGAGCGTCAGATTCTTACTCACAATATTGACCATATGACAACGCAGATGGAAGTTATGAAAAAAGAGATCAATCGGCTTGAGCAAGAAAAGGCCCGGGAAAAACGGTCTGGTTGTAAGCAATCCTGAATTCAGACCTTCATAATGTTTTGCTATGAGACTTGGTTTGTTTTACAAAAAATGGTACTCGGTTAAATATGTGGATAGAGTAAAACCGGACTGAAAGTCTAGTCCGGTTTCATACAACAAGTAATATGTTTTATCAAAGTAAAATGCCATCTCGGTGAGCAGTCATTTTCAAGAAAAAAGGCTTCAGACTAGAGGGTATGCAGCGCCGTCTTTGCTGTAATGAGCAGTGACCCGCGAAATCTTTCATACTTGAGTATTAATACAAATATCCAACGGCTATGGCCGTAACTAAATCCATTGTGGCTTGGCATGCTACCAATGAATACATCACCTTACACTGCCCAACAGGCCAGCCTGTCCGGTGCAGGCTATACCGCTCCATCTGACGTTAGAAGCCCTGTAAGGCCAGTAACCCCTCCTGTCATAAGCGGGTCCATTGAAAGGATGGATTCGGGTGCAGGCCAATCGATCGCAACAAGAGATTTACGAAAGGCTTTATATGCAGAGACTTTCAACCTGGGATTATATCAACATGGTGACACCGAAAGCACCATTCATCTCCCAGATAACAAGGACAAAAAGACACCCT
This sequence comes from Endozoicomonas acroporae, assembly GCF_002864045.1. GTDB lineage: Bacteria > Pseudomonadota > Gammaproteobacteria > Pseudomonadales > Endozoicomonadaceae > Endozoicomonas > Endozoicomonas acroporae. Next base: position 10,817 of record NZ_PJPV01000075.1, on the reverse strand, counting down.
GCCCATTAACACGAACAAGCAGAAAGCCCACCGCCAGCTCCCCTGTCTCTGACACGATCAAACATGAAGACCGGTCAAACCCTCTGAATGCCCCCCCGATACTGGCCGCCTGTCACTATAACCGGGTTTCCTTGTCAGACCACTTGCGTTGGGTACCCCCCCTTTGTGTTGCTGCCGAGGAAGGGCATGAGAAAGTCGTGGACGAGCTGCTAACTGCTCTAGGTAGACTGCCTGAGGATAAAAAGCCTTATGGGTCTATTATGGCTGTTTTAAATAGTGCCGACAGGTGGGGGAGGACCCCGCTCCACCTGGCTGTCTGGAGAGGGCATGACAAGGTGGTGGCGCAGTTGCTAAATGCTCTGGATAGGCTGCCGGAAACCGAAAGGTGTACAGCATTTCATGAGCTTTGGAATGCCAAAGACACTCATGGCATGACCCCTTTCGAGAGTGCTATCCAAAAGGATGACTGGAACATTCTGAATTTGCGACTGAAATTTGCTACGAAGCTACTTCACTTGGCTGCGAAAGAGGGCAGAATTGAGCACCTGAAACTGTTGTTGCTGAACTGCCCTGGCATTCGGGTGAATTCGAAGGATGACGATGGCTGTACGCCCTTGCACTTCGCTGTCAGCGGCTACAACGGCTTATTATCTGGCGACTACCTCTCATGCGTCAAAGAGTTACTGAGAGTCCCCGGTATTCGGGTCAATGAAAAGGATAACGATGGCTTTACACCCTTGCACTTCGCTGTCCATAACTGCTATGGCTACGACTTCTACAGCAGCGCCTTATGCGTCTTATTGTTACTGAGAGTTCCCGGTATTCGAGTCAATGAAAAGAACAATGATGGCTGTACGCCCCTGTACGCTGCTGCCTTTAACGGCCAAACTACGTGCGTCACAGAGTTACTAAATGCCTTCGGTATTCTGGTCAATGAAAAGAATAACGATGGCAGGACGCCCCTGTATGCTGCTGCCCTTAACGGCCAAGCTGAGTGCGTCAAAGAATTACTGAACGCTCCCGGTATTCTGGTCAATGAAAAGGATAATGATGGCAGGTCGCCCTTGTACGCTGCTGCCTTTAACGGCCAAGCTGAGTGCGTCAAAGAATTACTGAACGCTCCCGGTATTCTGGTCAATGAAAAGGATATTGCAGGCTTTACGCCATTCTGCGCTGCTGCCTACTACGGCCAAGATGAGTGCGTCAAGGAGTTACTGAACGCTCCCGGCATTCTGGCCACAGAAAAGAATAACGCCGGTTGGACACCTCTGTATTGCGCAGCCAGAAAAGGCTGGCCGACTTGCCTGAAATTGTTGATTGCTAACAAAGCAATAAAAATCACGCTTCTGGACGCTGCTCAAAACGGAGAAACCAAGGTTTTGGCTGATATATTACGCCCCCTGAATAGACTGAAAGAGCCTTCAAAGTCTGAGACCATTATGTTAGTTCTGAATGTGGCTGATCGGGATGGTAGGACTCTGTTGTGCCGGGCTGCACAATCCGGACACAAAAAAGTTGTAGACTTGTTCCTTGATGGTCTGAATGGTCTTTCAGAAGACAAAAAGGCTGAAGCTACAATTTCGGTGCTGAGTGCGGCAGACAGATTCGGCAGAACACCGTTTTATATGGCTGCTGCTTTTGGCCACGATAAGATTATTACCGAGTTGCTGGCTGCTTTGCATAGACTGGAATACGCAGAGTTACCGCTTTCTCTTTGGTGGGCAAAAACAGGGGTGGCAATCGCTGATTTGGTAAACACTGCTGATCTGTTTGGGAAAACACCTGCCTCGCAAGCTCGCGCTCGCGGGCATTTCAATATCGTATGGATTCTGACCAGAGCAGCTTTCCCATATCAAGTTTACACAGTTGAAAAAGATCTCCTATCTTCTAGATGTAGAAAAGTGGATGAAACAGGGGGTACACAAACTGACCTCGAGCTTTTCAACGATGACCTTATGCGCCTGAATACATTGCCAGAAGCAGCGAGGCTGAATGCTGTAATGGCAGTGCTTCATCATGCCAGAGAAGACGAGCTATTGGAGCTGGATGTGTCTGGTCTGGAAAGTTACGACACGCTAGTGGTTAAGATACTGGCAACCATGAGATGGCTGCCAGAAGCACCAGAACGCGTATCAAGGAATTATGCAATCCTCAGGCTTATCGATTATATCTGTGAAGACGGTGAAACCGGGCCTTCCTATACCCGACTGGCCAGAATAGGGCAGGAGCGGATAGCAGAAGTACTGAATGCTTTCCCCATCTTGAGTGCTGCCCGGAACGGGCAAACAGCCATTGTCGCCCGGATACTGAAAATTCTGGAGACCTGGCCTGAATCTGAACGATGTCAGGCAGTCACTACAGTACTGACTATCTCCAACAAAAAAAGGCAAACAGCGCTCCACGTGGCTGCCCAGAGCGATCAACGGGAGGTTTTGGCGCAATTGCTGAATACCCTGGTCAGAATGGCGGAACCTGAAAGGACTGTTGCAATCCAGAAGGTGATGCATGCCGTAGACGCACATGGAGCAACACCGCTGTATTGGGCTGCTTTCAATGGGCATCACGAGGTTGTGGGGCAATTGCTGAATACTCTGGACAGAATGACGGAACCTGAAAGGACTTATGCAATCCAGAAGGTGATGCATGGCGTGGACGACGCACATGGAGCAACATCGCTGTATTGGGCTGCTTACAATGGGAATCACGAGGTTGTAGGGCAATTATTGAATGTTTTGGACAGGCTGCCAGAAAAAGACAGACTAAAAGCCTTCACTCCTATGGTGAATGCTGCCGACCAAAAAAGGGCCACCGCGCTTCATTGGGCTGCTTACCATGGGGATCATATGGTTGTGGCGCAATTACTGAATGTTGTGGGCAGTCTGCCAGCAACAGACAAGCTTAAAGCTTTCACTACAACGGTGAATGCCGCTGACCAAATAGGGGCTACTGCGCTTCATTGGGCAGTTTTCAGAGGCCAGTGCAGCGTTGTGAAGCAATTCCTGAATTTCCTTAATACTGCGAATAACTTCCCGGAAGCAGAAAAAATTCCTGCCTTCGCAGCAATGGTATGTGCGGTCGACACACTCAATAGAACGCCACTGTCCGCAGCTGTCGATAATGGCCAAGGGGAAATCGTGGATCAGCTGATTCAAGCCTTCCCGCTCTTGGATGCTGTCCTGGGCGGGCATAGCCAAAGTGTGGAGCAGTTAATGCAAGTGTTAACAGCGTTACCGAGAGAGAAAAGGGGGGCTGCCATTATGGCGGTGCTGAAGCAGGTCCGGCCAGAAGACGGAGCAACACCGTTATATATTGCAGCCAGTCAGGGTAATATCGAAATAATGAAACCTTTGTTGGGCGCTGTAACTATTCTCCTGGCCGATGGAAACCGCAAAGGAGCCAGAGAAGTGCTGTACTCTGCCTGCAAGGTTAAAGAAGAGGATGTGGAGATAACCCCGCTCAGAATCTCTGCCATAAACCGGCATGATAAGGCTGTGAATTTGCTATTGGAGAAAATACGGGAGTTATTTATTGCATAATAAATGTCGTTTAAAAAGCGGCTATCACCATCGCTTGGAAATAATTAAACCGTCTAATCCAATGTTTGAACTTTAACTTGTGGCAAAACTCTGAACTCTAATGTTGAACCTTAGAGTCGAGGGGATAACTGGCTATGAATATGCCATCAATTCCTGCCCAAAGCACAACTGTGACCCAACCTCAATGTCATGGCGATCAAGAGGGAGAAAGCGCCAGCGCAGCCCCGGTAAAGTTTGATCGCTGGATGATCAGTTTAAGCGAGATTGACAGTTTCCTGCGGGGCAAGGACCATGAGGCGGTTGAGAGTATCGCAGAGCGTATGTGCACAAGGGCGGAGCACCAGCAAGGTACGAAATCCTTCAATTTGAGTAACCCGGAAAAAGATTCTGGTGCCTGCGCTCTACCGGTGGATGACAGCCAGGAATGCAGCCAGGAGCAAAAGGTCAAGAACGTTACTGGCTTGATCCTCAGGCTCCAGTCAGGAGTGCACCAGTTGCTTGATGAAGCCAACGGCCATTTTGCCAAAGAGCCGTTCACCGGGACTAAAGAGGCATCCCATGCAGGTGATGGCAATATCGTGGCAGAAGACGGTGGCTCAATGGGCTTCAGTGGGCTCCCTGCCGGTCAACCAGATTCGGCTTATCAGTCTGCTACACTGCCTTCATCGTCTTTTGCGACGGCTGATTCAGCGGCAACGCCGGTAGCTCCAACGACCTCTTATGATGCCCTTTCGCATGAGGCTGAAACAAAGTTAGCGTATTTGAGTGCTCACATGGAACGATTGATGGGGGATCAGTGGGGGGATGGTCAGATAACAGAGTGTCGAAATCAGATGCAGTGGATCAAGGGAGAGCTGAACAGTTTAGAAACGTTGGGGCTTAAACATTTATCTGGAAAATTCAGGGAGGTCAGGAAGCAATTTGAGGAGCTACAGGTAAAGGATTTTCATCACCGTTTGGATAAGCTGGAAGAGGCCGTCAACATAGGGAGCAGCAAGGATATACAGTCCATTGGACGCGACAATAGTGAAAAACGAGTATTGGAAGCAATGGGGGCTCGGTTTGAGCAAGCAAAATTAGAGCTGGCTGAGCTTCATTCTCAGTTCAATGAATTGAAAGAAAAACTACAACCCTGCAAGGGTAATATCAGTGATAGTCAACAAACAGCTACAAACAGTGAAGTTAAGAATAAGATAGATCCTCTTGAAAAAGAGTTTGGTGATTACTGGAAAGAATATTTTCGCAAGTCTAAATATCTGGAGGAACAGTTTCTGCAATGCTCCAACTTAGACCTCCTTAGAGAGCAACACTTGGGTAAAATGATGGAGCTTAGGGATTTCTATCTTCAGTCATCAGAAGCAGCAAAAGTACTGATCATAAAATTCGTTGGTATACCAGCCTATGAAAATGAGCATCTGATGCTTAACAGGCATATTGAACATATGCTTACGCAGATCGAAGTTCTGAACAAACAGATCTATCAACATGAGCAGGAAGAGAACCGGGAAAAACGATCTGGTTGTATGCAATCCTGAATTCAGCTCTTGATGAGGTTCCGGTGTGAGCATCAGTTTGTGGTTCAAAAATCGGTAACGGGTTAACTGTGTGGGTAGAGTAAAATCCGGGCTGAAAATCCAGTTCGGTTTCATGTGGCCGGTGTCTTATTTATCGTAGTAAAAAAGCCATCTCTGTGGGCGTCATTTGTCAAGAAAACAGCTTCATTCGAAAGGGTATGCAGCGCTATCTTTGCGGTAATAAGCAGTGTCCAGCGAAATCTTTCATGCTTGAGTATTAAAACAAATATCCAACGTTTATAGCCGGAACTAAATCCTCTGTGGCTTGTCATGCTAGCCATGAATACGCCACCTTACACTGCCCATCAGGCCGGGTTGTCCGGTGCAAGCTATACCGATTCATCTGACGACGAGAGCCCGTTAAGGCCAGCAACCACCCCTGCCATAGTCGGGTCCAGTGAATGTATGGAGTCGGGTGCTGGCCAATCGATCGAAACAAGAAATATTCGCCCCCTGGATAACACCAGTAATTATGTAGACCGGTCAAAGCCTCTGAATGAAGCCCCGATACTGGCTGCTTGTCGCAACAACCAGATTGACTTGTTACAGGATTTTCTGGCGGCAGAACCGGCGTTGGCTTACCGGGCAGCACCATCAGTTATAACGGACAAGGATCGGGTATACCTATACCCCCTCGGTGTCGCTGCCCAGGAAGGGCATGAGAAAGCCGTGGAGCAGTTGCTGACTGCTCTGGATAGACTGCCCGAGGGAAAAAGGCCCGGTGGTGGTTCCATCATGGCCGTTATCAATACGGCTGACCGATCGGGGAGAACTCCGCTCCACCTGGCTGCCTTGGGAGGTCATATCAAGGTGGTGGAGCAGTTGCTGAAAGCTGTAGAAAGGCTGCCGGAAACCGAAAGGCCCGCAGCCGTTCAAAGGCTACTGAACGCTACTGACGATGGCGGGCAGACCCCGCTCCAGCTTGCCAGGCAACAAAACCACCAGAAAGTCGCGGTTTTGCTGCGGGATGCTCTGCAGAAACCGGCACAAACAGCAAGGCTTGATTCCATCATTCCAGAGGCCTTTGATCAACCTTGTTCAAGCAAGCTTCCGGCAGCTCAACCAGGTACATCGAAGAATGAGACTTCTGAGGTTTCTGCACAACCCCTGCACCGGGTTGCGAAAGAGGGCAACATTGAGAGCTTGGCACGATTGTTAATGACCACTCCTGACATTCTGGTCAATGAGAAGAATAACAATGGCTGGACGCCCCTGTTTGCAGCTGCCCGTTACGGACACGCTGAGTGCGTCAAAATTTTACTGACCGCCAAGGGGATGAAAATTATCCTATTAAAATCTGCGCTGGACGATCAAACAATAGTTCTGGAGCAGATACCAGGAGGCTGTCCGAGAATAGCGCCCGTAGCGAGGACGGCAGAAAATTGAGGATAAAAATTCGGTTTTGTGAGGTGAATAGCGGGGCTATTTGCCGAACAAAAGCGGATTTTTAGACCAATTTGCTGTCGCCGCACGACTGCATGGATGCAGGAGCTAGAGCAACGCAGGAGCAGTTGCCGCGTAGGGCAGTCTATTCTCGGTCAGCCTCTCCTACTAGTTAGTTGCTTTGATTAGACTGACTAGCGCTGTAACGTGTGCAATTGAAAAAAGAGTGAGGCCATGGGCAATCGCTGCTCTGGTAAACGCTGCCGATTTGTTTGGGAAAACACCTGCCTCGCAAGCTCGCTCTCGCGGGCATTTCCAGATCGAAAAGCTGTTGACCAAAGCCTTACCGCTGTATATTGCAGCCAGTCAGGGAAATATCGAGATCATGAAGCCGTTGTTGGACGCTGTCTCAACGCTCCTGGCCGATGGAAAGCGCAAAGAAGCCAGGGAAGTGCTGTACTCTGCCTGCGAGGTTAAAGAAGAGGTTGGAACCCTGATGGTGATAACCCCGCTCAGGATCGCTGCCATAAACCGGCATGATAAGGCTGTGAATTTACTATTGGAGAAAATACGGAAGTTATTTATTACATAATAAATGTCGTTTAAAGAGCGGCTGTCACCATCGCCTGGAAATAAGTAAATCGTCTAATCAAATGTTTGAACTTTATCTTGTGGCAAAACTCTGAGCTCTATTGTTGAACCTTAGAGTCGAGGGGATAACTGGCTATGAATATGCCATCAATTTCTGCCAAAAGCACAGCTGTGTTCCAGCCTCAATGTCATGGCGATCAAAAGGGAGAAAGCGCCAGCGCAGCCCCGGTAAAATTTGATCGCTGGATGATCAGTTTAAGTGAGATTGACAGTTTCCTGCGGGGCAAGGACCATGAGGCGGTTGAGAGTATCGCAGAGCGTATGTGCACAAGGTCGAAGTACCAGCAAGGTACGAAATCCTTTGGCTTGAGTAACCTGGAAAAAGATTCTGGTGCCTGCGCTTTACCGGTGGATGACAGCCAGGGATGCAGCCAGGAGCAAAAGGTCAAGAACGTTACTGGCTTGATCCTCAGGCTCCAGTCAGGAGTGCACCAGTTGCTTGATGAAGTCAACGGCCATTTTGCCGAAGAGCCGTTCACCGGGACTAAAGAGGCGTCCCAGGCAGGTGATGGCAATAATATTGTGCCAGAAGACGATAGCTGGCCAGGATTCAGTGGGCTCCCTGTCGGTCAACCCGATTCGGCCTATCAGTTTGCTACTTCAGAAAGGCTGGAAAATGAAGAACAGAAAAGAGAGTTTATCCAGAAAAAAGTCAAACAACTCTTCATTAAAGCACGTATTGCTATGGATTTGTTTCCTGCTCGCCCAAGCGAAGAAGAGCTAAGAGATGTGGAGGCTCTGTTTGAGCAAGCAAGATTGGAGCTAAAAGAAATGGAGGCTCGGTTTGAACAAGAAAAATCAGAATTGGCAGAGCTTCATTCTCAATCCAATAAAGAGCTTTATTTTCAATTCAATAAATTGAAGGAAAAATTACAACCATACAAGGATAATATCAGTGATAGTCAACAAACTGCTGCTTCAACAAGATGGAGAGCTGGGAACTTCTCATGTTACACAGGCTGGAGAGCTGGGAACTTCTCATGTTACACAGGACTTTATGAGACGAAGAGGTTCTTGAAAGGAAAGCCTTATTTAATGAGGACAGTGCAGCATTTACCTCCTCCCGGTACCAAAATATCCAGACAAGAACCGCATCGAGATGCAGATATGACTTTCATGTGACAAAATAATCATCTGTAGTGGATCAAGCTCGAAAAATTACCTGACAGGAATCAAGGATATGAACGATTAGAGATTACAACGGGTTCCGGTATGCATTCCCACGAGGCGTCGTGGGAGCAAGGCATTTACCCATGTACTTAAGTAAACTATTTTTGCACTGATTCCAGCTTTTTGTTGAATTGTTGCAGCTCGGAGATTTTTTGATCAATTGTTTCGCTTTTGTTATGGCTGGCGGATCCGGAGAGAGTAGAGAATGTGTTGTTTATCATCTGGAGATCTCCCATTATCAAGTATGCTCTGCCACTCATCGATAATGCATTGAATTCTGACAAGTTCTGGTCGATGGGGGTGGAAAGCAGGTTATTAGCTGCTTGCATCACCTCCTCCAGATTGTTTAAGAGCTGATCAGTATCACTTGCAAGCCAAGGAAGCGCCAACGGATAGGCAACATTCTCCTTCTTGCCAGATTGCGTGTCCTGATTCCCAACAGGCAAAGCCACGGCTCTTTCCTGAAGGGAAGGGCCTGTGCTTTCTGACGGGCATTTAGAACATTCATTACCAGTAGTACTGGGTTTAACCTCCTTGTCACCAGCCTGGCCGATTTGTTTATCTCTTGATAGTGGAACATATTCTGCAAGAGCGGTAGTACTGGTTTGCGGTAGGTTAATCATTCCTGCTTTCCTCTTTGACTGAGTTAAGACGTGGGATGCTGTCCAGGTGAAGCTTTATGCTCTCCTGCTCTCTCAGACTCCATGGGGGCTGGTGGCAGTCAGAACAGCGTCAGGTTATATCTTTAACAGCGGGCTGACCGATGTGATCGAAGATTTCATGGCCAATCAAAAATAACGTTCTTATTTTATTTGTCATCTAATTCATACGCTGATTTCAGCCTTGAAACGTATTGGTTCAGCTCGGATATTTTTTGTTCGATTGTTTCTCTGTCGCCGCGGAAATTGGGGTGAAGATGATGGAGATGTCCCAGTGAAGTGAGTGCTATGCCAGTCATTAGGTGTGCATCACGTTTTGACCAGTTTTGGTCAGGGGGGTAGGAAAGTACTTCAGTAGCGCATTTCAGTACCTCATCCCGCAGGGCGGTAGTTGCAGGTACACTATCGTAACGTTTAATCGTTTTTTCAGAGCTGCTAGCCTTGGAATTATTTTTGCCTGATATTGAAAGTGAACTAGTGTCGGGTATTTGTATCTCATTTCTGGTTTTGAATGTAGTGTCGTACACTGGGTGCAAACAACCTGACTCATTCAGCTCGAGTAAGTTGAAATAAGTATCAGCTAACAAGTCGAATTCCATGAAAGGAGAGTCAGCAATCACCCTGAGCCGTGTGAAACGATCCCCAAAAAACATGGCAACGGTTCTTTCCTGAAGAGAATAACCTGCGATTTCTGGCGGGCATTCAGAATATTTATTGTCAATATCACTGGGTTTAACCTCCCTGAGACCAGCAAAAGCCTGGGCGAATGACTCAGACTCTTTTGACGGCGGAACATCGGTTGATGGAGCTATAGTACTGGTTGGAAGTAGGTTATTCATTTCTGTTTCCTGTGAAGGCTGGGTAAAACCTTATGCCCTTCTGTTGTCAAACCGGTCTGGCAGTAGTCAGAAAAGCGTGAGGTTATATATTCAAAAAACGAACTGAACAATGTGATTGAGGACTCCATGGCTGATATGCTCAAGATTCTTTGCAAGCTTTGAGGCGTATGAATTTGAGATTTAGTTATTTTTCGATTTTGGACTAATAAAACAGGAAATAGTTCAAATGACCCGTCTGAATGCTCAAGAATTGACAGAACTTCCAAAAGCCAGAAACCAGTAGTATCAAAAAACTTTCGTATTTGTCAGGTTTCAAACTCAGTTCGTTCTGAGTGCTGAGCTTGACGAAGTGTCAAAAGCGTGAACTCCAGGCTAATGCATTGTGCCTGGCACCCTTCGACTCCGCTCAGGATGAACGGAGATCAAGGTGAAAGAAATCACAGTGGAATGGATTAAACAGCTTATTGCTGATTACAGGCCTCTTCCATCATTGGTTGAATATTTTCTAAGGTGGTCATTTTCTCCCCATTGGGTACGAAGATAATTGCCTCGTCAAGAGCGCCGATATATCGTCCCTGGTACTCTGGAATCTTGCAGGCATTAAAATACATTTGCAGGTGTTGGTGAAAAATTGCACTCCCTGTAGCATTGTTGGTGTGCGTTGGCCTTTCGCCGATAAATAGTACAGGCTTGGTTGTGCCCCATGCCCTGAGTATTTGATAATCATCGAGATGTTCTTGCGAGAAATATTCTTCAAGCGCTGGCAAATATGTCGGTAGGGGTGGCCAGCTGATTACCAGAAAATCGGATCTATGCTGATATTTCACCACTGTATCGAGTGAGTTTTCATTCCGCACAGCTATCGGTGGTGAAGCCGCAGCCGGGTGTTGATAATTGCTGTGGTTGTCACTTACCACCATCCTGAAACCATACTTTTTCAGAAAGTAAGAGAGATACCCCTTACCTCCAGGGCGGTTGCACCTAGTGTACGATAGTTTATATTTT
>NZ_PJPV01000074.1 GCF_002864045.1 Endozoicomonas acroporae | reverse complement strand
TAACATCAAAAGATAGCCAGGATTTCAGGGTTAGAGATAGAGATTTTTCTCCAGCGAAAGTAGCTGAAGATTTTCTTTTTCTGTGAATATTATGAGTCCGTTTACGAACCTGCTATGGATATTGTCGTGTAATCGTCGGGAATAGCTGGTTTTCCGCCAACCCATGCTCTCCAGCTGTATCAAAATGTTTGAACATTTTATCCTGGCGCAGATCTGCATCCAGGAGTAATACTTTTTTACCAGCTTCAGCCAGCTCACTGGCTAACTGGATGATGACATGGTCCTGTTCAATAACCGGGGACGGACTGCAAATCATCGCACGATTATTGGCTGCATTTTCCAACTGGTATAGCAGGTTGGTACGTAACACCTTGAAACCTTCGCGATATTCCGGTGTCGTTTTTAATTCCTCAGCGCTGGCCACTTCTGCAAATACAGTAAGCCCGGTTTTATTTTCTGCTTCTTGTGAAGTGCATAGCACCTTTCGCATCATTTCACGAACAAACACTACTACAATTCCCAGCATCCCTCCCAGCATAACTGCCAATACGATAACAAGGGTGTATTTAGGGCTAACCGGATCATCGCTGGACACCGGATCACTGAGCACATGACGATCATTTAAAGCGATAGTTTTGGCCTTTTCCAATATATCGATATTGTTCTGGATTGCTTTCTGAGCCAATTTCAATTCATTCAACCGAGCACTTTATTACAGGAACGCCCTGTTCTTCAGCCAGCGCTATCTCCTGTTGTGTTGTAAACAATCTGATTTTCAATAACGCCAGTGATTTTTCAATAGAACTCACCAGTGTTTGATTACGTTGTTCAAAATAGTAATCAATGAGGCTATTTAATAATTTGATATTTTCCTGAGGATTCGATCCGCTCACCGTAATTTCAAGAATACCAGTACCTCTACCTTTTTCAGCAACCTGTAATAGGCCCTGAACGTCTTGTACCGCATTGGACGGAGGAGTATCGGATTGAGATTGCTTTGCTGCAATGAAACTATGAATAAAGCCAGGACTCCTCACCTGCTCTATGGCAATACTTGAGCTGATTGAAAGATCCTCCACATGTTCAATATCCAGCAAATTTAAAATCAGATTGCTTTGGCTGTGCTCAATTTTATTAATGCACTTGCCTGATAAACCGGCTTAACCGCAAAAAGGTAGCACAGGGCAAGGATGAACGAAGCCAGTGTAATACCAATAACTCAACGTCTACCTCGGAACAGGATCGCTGCGATCTCAGAAAGGGAGATCATATCGTCGTCCATGGCGTGTACAGCATTATGTTCGGAATATTTTGTCATTTGAATTTTATCATTCAGAGGAAAAGGAAGAAAAAGACAGACAGGGTCAGATACCGGGAAAAATCATGAAAGCTCGCACACGGCGAGGAGTTCAGACAAATATTGAGTGCTTATCGCTGCCTTTTTCGACTTACGTCTAAACTTGCTTTAAAGGTTTCTGCATTCTTCGCCAGACTAGCTGCTAAGGGTTTGGTTCGTTTTTGCTGTTGATCCTCAGCCTGAAACCAAACGACTACTGAACAACAACATACTTTTCCCGAATCACTTTCCGGAACTTCTCAGGCACCTGATCCCAAACAAAAAGATCGACCCGAAATGACAGGTTACTCTCTTCCAGCGCCTCCCTGAGTTCAGCTATCGCAATTGCCTGTTCCGGGCCGGAAAAGGCAACCATATCAAGATCTGATGCGAAGTGGGCCTTGCCATTAACTCTTGAGCCATAAGCCCAGACTTCGATATCTGGCAAATGTCTTTTCAGCAATGCCTGTAGCAGTAACAGTTCATCGTGTGTCAGGTCAAGGTGTTCCGGGGAATGATCGGTAGAGCAGTTCATAATCAGGGTTCCCCGCTCATGGTTTCGTATAAGGCAACCGCATCCTTAATAAAAGCACCCATTAAATCAAGCCCCAGGCAAAACAGCCCCATAGCGCAAGGCAAAATCCCGAATATTACGATAGACCGTTAACAACTCGCTGGCCAGCGGCAAGGCCCGGTTCAACGTCTCGGCATTCAGTTCACTGTCTTCCGGGTAGTCATGGGCAAAAGCGTTGCGCATCTCACGAAATAGAGGCCATTGGGCTGCATTATCAATCGCCCCTATTTTTTCCAGCCGGTTGAGCTTGTCGATAAAGGTGTTCAACGCCCCCTGCTCTCCCACCAAATCCAGCACCTGAGGAAAGAGTTTTGCGCCCATGGCATCCTGTAATTTACTGAACCGGGTGGCAAATTGATCCATGTACGCCACTTCAGCCGGGGCAAGGTTTTCAAACGCTTTGGCACTCAATGGCAACAGGCTTTTCACTTCGGCCATCACCCATTCAAGGCGCAAGGCATGACGGTCACAAATCCAGAGAGTGCGCCCGATAACATCTGTAATTTGTCGTTCGCTACCCATTCCTTTACCCTGCTCGGTTGCCATTCAATTGAATCCCGGTATTTCTGGCTTCATGGTGAATCGCTTCCCGGGGTTTTCCTCGTCGGTAGATGACCAGGTCAATTTTCTGGTCTCCGATGTGCTGCTTGATGGCTACCAGGCTGTGGAGTTTGGCATCAATAACTGCTTCCGGGCTTTGCAGGTCGGTTTCTATATAGAGGTCAATATCACCGCCACGCTGATTATCATCAACTCTGGAGCCAAAAAGCCAGATATCAGTTTTGGCACCAAAGTAGTGCTGGAGCATGTTGCAAATATGACCCGCCTGTTCGTTTGTGATTCTCAATGGTATTGACCTGCCATTATTCTTTATTAAACCAGAAGCACTCTGAAATTTTCAGGAATTATACCGCAGGCAGTACTTTCGTACTCGATCAGCAATATCCAGCAGAATGGGTGTAGCCTGCAACGTTTCAAGAAAAATAACCCTCAGCGCTTCCGGCTGGTATTCATGGGCAATGCTGTTACGCAATTCCCGGATTTCGATAAACCGCTGGGCATCCTCAATCAGCCCTTTTTTTTCTGCACGGTTGATTCTGTCCCTGACGGTGCCGACATCTTCCAAGTCAATGGTGTCGATCAGGCGAAATATTTTTTGTAACAGAATATCGTTAAAGCGGGCAAATCGTGCGGTGAGTGATTCGAATTTTTCCAGATCTTCCTGTTCCGGCATCTGGTCATTAGTCAGTAGTATGGCCTGACAGCGATCCAGCGACCATTTTAGCAGGGCTTCCATCTGGGCCATGGCCAACAGCTGCTGATCCAATAACAGGATTCTGTCGGTATTTTTTTCCCCTGCCTGTTGCTTTTTGCCTGACTCGTTAGTCATAGCCGGACGCCCTCTGCCAGCGCGATACGGGTGAATGGGTCAGTATCGTCTGCGGCAATCACCAGGTCAATTTTCTGCTCTCCGATAAGGTCGTAGAGTGCCAACCGTATACTTGTCCTGTCCTTCAAACCCAGTGTTTTTGACATGATAAGCAGGTCAATATCCCCTCCTTTTGCCTGGTCATTCGCCCTTGAGCCAAATAACCATATTTGCGCCTCAGGATCTGCCTGATATATCACCTTTCTAATGGCGTTTTGCTCTTCAGTCGTGAGTCTCAATATTGTTCGGCCTACTTAGATACGCTGTGGAAAGACAGTACAGGACTGTTATTTTGCATAGCCAATGCCGTTTAACCACTAAACATTTTCAGGTATGAAGTATGCTGAGTCATCTCGGAATCCATCGATGCGCTTACAACTATTAAGTAGTTGGCCAAATGGAATCGTATATTTCTGGCTAAGTGGGCAGTTACTATGCAAGGCGCAACGTAGGGAGCATAGCCGTAGCTATGTGACCGGAGTTGCAACGCCGCAGAGTGACTGCCCACTTAGTCAGAAATATATGATTTCATTTGGTTAACTACTTATTATTCAATAATACTGATATAACGATTCAAGGCCTCTTCCTGAGCGCTGGTCACCATTTCAATAAATTGCCCGTAGTCCTTTTGGGTATGCGCTTTATCCAGCGCCTCATAATAGGCCAGGCGGTTTTCTTTGCGGATAATGACCGGCAAGTAACCACTGCCCATCAAATCAAAGTTCATTAACAGCCGGGCGGCTCGGCCATTGCCATCCACAAAGGGATGAATACCGACAAAATCCACATGTAGCCGGGCAGACCGCTCCAGGGGGTGATAGCTCTGCTGCTGATACCATTCAACCAAATCATTCATCAGCTGCGGCAAGTGGTAATGGTCCGGAGGTGTATGCTCGGCACCAGCGATGACCACATTCTCCTGCCGGTAGCGACCTGCATTGCCATCATCTATATTTTTCAACACTAGCTGGTGAATAGTTTTTACCAGTCTTTCGCTGAATGGCTCATCCCTTTCTACTACCGACTCTACCCATTCAATAGCCTCACGGTGATTAATGGCCTCAAAATGCTCCCTAAGGGATTTACCGCCAACAGTAATACCCTCAAGCACAACCTTCGTTTCTTTCAGGGTCAGGGTATTGCCCTCAATGGCATTTGAGTGGTAGGTCCATTCTAATACCAGGGCCTCATGGAGTGACCGGACCGTTTCCTTCGGCAGAGGCCTTAAGGTATCAAGCTGTTGCTTAAGTGCATCAATCTGGTCAAAGCGGTTTGTGTTTTTCATTTGACCTCAAGGCCTGCCGGTTAAATCACCTTTCAGGACTAGTCTATCTTTTGCTGGTTACAACGCTCAATGCTTCAGGCTTGAAAATCTGGTGGAGAAGTCGCTCTACATTTCCAACTATATTGTGGAATTTTATAAGAAGGGCAGTAGAAAGAAAGATTAGCAGCCTTTTTATAAGCTGCTCAATCATATCAACCAACCGAAAAGTACGCTACCGCCCATCGACTTAAGCATATGCCGAAACAGCTGCGCGGAAAACAACCAATCTACTCGAGCAAAAGTTGCATCAGCGTAAAAATTTTTTATGCGGCTCCCTAACGTAATAAGGCCTGTTTAAGGCCTTATTGTTTTAGTAGCTTTACAAGAACGGGGATTCTACACGACAGCCACGAAGTAATCACGACCGGAAAAGCACTTATTCGTGATTTTTTTATGAGGTTCATGACCAAGGCACCGAATATCTGTGGATTGCCCACCTTCAGGCAAAACTACCGGTGGTTGCTCCTTCACTGGCAGCGCCAGAGCACCTGGTGTTTTTTATCTATCTCCTCACGAAAACTATCGGGAATACTGTGCCAGGCAAGTGCCTGGACAATAATGGGTATCTTGGAGTCCCGCAGGGCTAATAACAGTGTTGAGCAATCTATGATTATCTTGGTTAATCTGCTTTTTTATTGCCTTATTCAACGGTTGCTACTACCTTGTTTCTGCCACTGACGAAAACCAAGTTTGTGGCAAATTGGGTACAAAAAGACTAGGCGACCCCGTCGGGACACGTTACAGCCCGACGTTAATCCCTACAGAAGAGCTGCGTAAGACTTACTCCGGTAAGTGGTGGCGTTGACGATGTAGATAAACCCAGATAATCGTAGGTTTTTAGTAACGGAAAGTGCACAACCAAATCCAGGTCGCTGGTGTCATGATTAGTTCCCTTGACCCGGCTACCTTAAGCCCAGATTTCAGTGCCCGGGGCAAATATCTATTCAGCAATAGTGCAGATTGCCTTGCGATCCTTATCCCTGAGGTCAATCATTGTATCTATTGTCATAAGTTTTCCTGAATTTGTCGCCTCAAGGTCACCGTAAGCTCGAGTTTTGAGCCTATTCTCAGGGTCGACATTAAGCTCAGGAACTCCGGCCTCATGTATTGTGCCTATCACCCTTCGACAAGCTCAGGATGAACGGAGATCGAACTCAAAATGTCGAAATTATTTCGGGACAATTCCTTACCCCCCCTTTCCATGAGTTTCAGATGGAACCACGAAGGACACAAAGAGCACGAAGGGAAAGAAAATCTCTTCGTGCTCTTCGTGACCTTCGTGGTTCCGTCTTTGACTTCCCGAGGAAGGGAGTAGGCGCTTAATATCTACCGTAAGAGAGCCTATGGAACATAACGAACCAGTATACCCTCAAGCCCTAACTCTTTCTTGATGGTAACCTTTAGCTGCTGAAGTTCATCCGGCCTTGCTTCCGGCCCTATGTAGACCCGATAAAAAACCTTGCCTGTCTCTGTAGAAATTTTCTTCTGAAAAGCACTATACCCTTTAGTCTTCAGCTGTTTTTCCAGGTTGCGGGCATTGTTTTTATCCGCAAAGGTTGCCAACTGGAGAGACCAGGCTTTCAGATGCCCTGATTCGTCCACACCTGTGGCTTTTTCAGTACGATCACTTTCTGGCTCGAGCACAGTTTCAGTGGAAGAAGGCACCACTTCAACAACATCCGGGGGAATATCCAGCTGGTCGACAAATGCAGGCACTGGGGGGGATTCAAGCTTAGGGGCCGCAGGGGAAGGTTTGGAGGTGACCAGAGGATGAGTCTCCCCTCCCCTGAACAGTGCGGGCGCAAGAATGATCAATAAGGCCAGCAATACCACAGCACCTATTAGTCTTTGCTTAAGTCCCTCGCCCAAGATACGCTCCGTAATGATAGATAAACAGTATTCATCCCTGCAAAGATGGCGGGAAGTCAATTACAGGTCAATGCCTGAAACTCATTGCATCTTAAGCGAATTCCAACTAAACCTACAACAATTAAGCGCGCAATACCGAAGGGACTTATCAGTATGGCTGAACCATTATACGAAACTGATTTTTACAGCTGGACACAGCAACAGGCAGAACTTATTCGTCAGGGCAGACTGGGAGAACTGGATTTGGACAATATCCTTGAGGAAATTGAAAGCATGGGCAGAAGCGAATACCGGCAGTTGAGTCACCGGCTGGATATTCTGCTCATGCATTTGCTGAAGTGGGCTTATCAACCTGATCACAGGAGCAGTAGCTGGCAGGGGTCTATCGAAGAGCAGCGATTTCGCATTCGGAAATTGATGAAAGAAAACCCTGGGCTAAATCCAAAGATTAATGCTGCGATGGTCGATGCCTATCCAGCGGCACGGATTTCTGCCTTTAAGGAAACCGGCATCAGCAAGGAACATTTTCCAGACTCATGCCCATGGACCTACGAACAGATTATGAATGAACAATTCTGGCCTGATATTTGAGTAATTTGTGGGGATGCCTAACGGGCCTGGTGAATGTGGAGCTGCCTGTTTTGACTCGGTATTGTGTGCCTTTCGTGAAACCTTTATTGTCCATGGGGCCTGTTGCATTCCGTCGGGGACCGTGGAAGGCGAACTCAGCACACCATTTCAATGAATTTCAGATGAACAATCTCCGTTCACCCTGAGCGTCCTTCGACCCAGCTCAGGATGCACGGTCGAAGGGTGATTGGCACAGTCTTTATTCAGGGCATGGTGTTTACGCCCTTCGACTCCGCTCAGGACGAACGGAGTTTGGAAGTCATAGAGAGGGAGTCCAGCAATTACACTGAAACCGTGTACTCAGTGACTACTGGTCAAGGCAGCAGATACCGTCATAAATGATCCGGTAACCAGCACTCTATCTCCAGAAATTGAGTTTGCCAGGGCATGATGCAATGCTTCAGCAACATGCTGATAGCGATTAACTGAATACCCTCGATCAACCAGCCTCTTTGCCAGCTCTTGTTCAGGCAGTGCCCTTGGAGACTCAAATTGGGCAACGTACCACTCATCAACATTGCCACTTAAGCAGTCAACAACCGCCATATAATCCTTATCTTTACACATGGCCAACACTGCTCGTGTCTTACCTTCTGCCGGAGATTCATCCAGACGCTGCTTGAGCATTTGTGCTGCCTGAGGATTGTGGGCAACATCCAGCACCACATCGATAGACTCTCCTGATTCATTTTCCATCATCAGCTTCTGGAACCGTCCGGTAACCGATACCTCTGCCAAGCCTTCTCGAATAGCTTCAATAGCGATAGGCTCTGGCAAAAATTGCAGCGCTTGCAATGCCGTCGCGGCATTATCAATCACCACATTGGGAACGGGGAGGTTGTCCAGCTGTTGATTTTCACTACCTGACCAGTGCCATGTATTACCCGATCTTGCCAGGGTAAACGCCTCTCCTCTGCTATACAGGGCACTGCCAAGACGTTCAGCCATGTCAGTGATTGCCTGCGGCACTGGCTGATCACCAAAAATCGCAGGTTTACTGGCACGGAATATTCCTGACTTCTCTTTGGCAATCGCTTCAATGCTAAAGCCAAGGTATTCCTGATGATCGAGCGCCACCGTGGTAATTACCGACACATCGGGGTCAATCACATTGGTAGCATCCAGTCGTCCACCCAGGCCGACTTCCATCAGCGCCACATCCACTTCCGCCCTTTTAAAGCAGTCCACGGCAGCCAGGGTGGCAAATTCAAAATAGGTTAGCCATGTCGTTTTTCGACCTTCATTTATCGTCTCAAAAGCATCACATAGCCAGTCATCACTGACTTGTTCGCCATTAATGCGTATTCTTTCGTTAAACTTGAGAAAATGAGGTGATGTAAATAGACCTACCTTGTAACCGGCAGCCAGCAAAATAGCTTCAAGAACAGCCAGCGTCGAGCCTTTGCCATTGGTGCCCCCCACGGTGATAATGAACGGCGCGGGTTTGAGCAAATCCAGCCGGTCACCCACCAGCCTAATCCGGTCCAGCCCAAAATCGATTTCATGCTCCGGACGAGTTTCTTCCATCCAGGTTAACCACTGTGCAAGGCTTTTTTCTTTCTTTTCAAACGAGGACAACGTCACATCTCCAGACGTATGCATTCCCACGCAGAGCGACGGTGTTGCGAAAGGCCTTAAAAAGAAGTGAACCACAAAGACACGGAGGCACAAAGAAAGCCATTTTGTTTGCTGAGCGTAGCTCAGGCAAGCCCAAAAAAACTTTGTGTCTTTGTGCCTTTGTGGTTCAAGGCTTTTATAACTTTTGCAACACCCTCAGAGCGCGGGAACAAAATATAGAGAAAAGGCCGGAGAGAAAAAACCAGCCTTAGGTTGGCTTAGGCAACTTCTACTGTATCAGCAAGCTCCACATCAGCATCCGGCCTGCCCTGCATTTTCCGGCAAAGCCTGGCGATAGTGGATCGCAAATCAGAACGGGAAACGATCATATCAATAGCACCGTGATCCAGCAGGAATTCACTGCGCTGAAAGCCTTCCGGCAGCTTTTCCCGGACGGTCTGTTCAATCACCCTGGGACCGGCAAAACCAATCAGGGCTCCAGGCTCAGCCATATTGATATCACCGAGCATGGCCAGACTGGCAGAAACACCGCCGTACACCGGGTCAGTCATCACAGAGATATAAGGAATACCCGCCTGGCGCATTCTTTCCAGGGCCGCACTGGTTTTCGCCATCTGCATCAGAGAAAACAGGGCTTCCTGCATTCGGGCACCGCCACTGGCTGAAAAACAGATCAGCGGCATCTTCTCTGCCAGACATAACTCGGCAGCACGGGCAAACTTTTCCCCGACCACCGACCCCATGGAGCCACCCATAAAAGAAAACTCAAAGGCAACGGCCGCGACCGGAATGTCCTCGACGGTACCCCGCATGGCCACCAGGGCATCTTTTTCGCCGGTCTGCTTTTGCGCCGTTGCCAGTCGGTCACGGTACTTTTTAGTGTCGCGAAACTTCAGCCGGTCATTGGGCTCAAGGTCAGCAAACAGCTCTGCCTTTCCTTCCTTATCAAGAAAGTAATCCAGTCGCGTGCGGGCACTGATTCGCATATGATGCTGGCACTTGGGACAAACACCCAGGTTTCTATCCAGCTCGGGGCGATAGAGAAAGGCCTCACACTTCACACACTTGCGCCAAAGCCCTTCTGGCACATTACTGCTTTTCTGCACAATAGCAGCGCGTGATAACGATGGAATCAGTTTATCGACTAACCAGTTGCTCATTCATTCGTCCTGTCATCGTCCATAGCTGAGCGCATTTCGGCAATTCGGCTGGCAACGCGGTCAATGGAGGCCTGTCCCTCATTGCCATACTGAGCCAGCTCAGATACCAGCACACTGCCCGCAATAACGCCGTCTGCCATTCGCCCAATGGCGGCAGCCGAGGCACCATCACGGATACCAAAGCCAACACACACCGGAACGTCAGCAAAACGCCGGATATGGTTGACCCGCTCTTCAACTTCTGCCGTATTCAAGGTTGCCGCACCGGTTACCCCTTTCAGGGATACATAATAGAGATAACCACTGGCAACCCGGCAGATCTTGGCAATTCGTTCATCGGATGTGGTCGGGGTAATCAGGTTGATCATATCAATACCACGGTTATGCAGCATATCCAGTAAATCACCCGCGGCTTCCGGTGGCAGATCCACCATCAGCACACCATCAACACCCGCCTGACTGGCCAACTCAACAAACCGCTGGTAGCCCATGATCTCTACCGGATTGAGATAGCCCATCAGGACAATCGGTGTGTCATTATCCCTTTCCCGGAATTCAGAAACCATTGCAAAAACGTCATGCAATGTAACACCTTGTGATACCGCCCGCTCATGGGCCTGGGCAATCACCGGACCATCCGCCACCGGGTCCGAGAACGGAAAGCCCAGCTCAATCATATCCGCCCCATGGTCCACCAGCTGATGCATGACCTCGACGGTCTTGCCCGGAGGGTCACCGGCAAGAATGTAGGGTATCAGTGCTTTACGTTCACGCCCCTGCAAGGTTACAAAGCGGGCTTTGATTCTGTTTATTTCACGACTCATGCTGTGCCCACCTTATACTTCGAGGCCATCAATAGCGGCAACGGTATGAATATCCTTATCACCACGACCAGACAGATTACAGATAATGATCTGGTCCTGGTCCATCGTGGGTGCCAGTTTATCAACCCAGGCCAGGGCATGGGCGCTTTCCAGCGCTGGCATAATACCTTCCAGACGGGTCAGCTGGCGGAATGCCGCAAGAGCTTCTTCATCCGTTGCCGCCGGGTATTGTGCACGGCCGATATCTTTCAGGTAGCTATGTTCTGGCCCAACCCCTGGATAATCCAATCCGGCCGACACAGAGTGGCTCTCAATAATCTGGCCATGTTCGTTGGTCATCAGATAGGTTCTTGCGCCCTGCAAAACGCCCGGGCGACCGGAACTCATCCGGGCCGCATGCTTATCGGTATCAACACCGAGCCCTGCCGCTTCAACACCGTACAGCTTAACGGCTTTATCCTGGATAAATTCGTGGAACAGCCCCATGGCATTGGAACCACCACCCACACAGGCAACCAGGGCATCCGGCAGGCAGCCTTCTTTTTCCAGAATCTGCCGACGGGCTTCCCGGCCAATAATACTCTGCAGATTACGCACCATTTCAGGATAGGGTGACGGGCCACAAACTGTGCCCAGCAGGTAGAAGGTGTCTTCAGGGCGTGCTACCCAATCCCTGAGTGCTTCATTAATGGCGTCTTTCAGCGTCTGGGAACCGGTTTCTACCGGCACCACGGTGGCTCCCAACAGTTTCATGCGATAGACGTTCAATGCCTGACGTTTTACGTCCTTGGCCCCCATATAAACGACACACTCCAACCCAAGACGGGCGGCCACCGTCGCCGAGGCGACACCGTGCTGACCGGCACCGGTTTCGGCAATAATCCGGGTTTTCCCCATATGTTTGGCCAGCAGTGCCTGACCAACCGCGTGGTTGATTTTGTGGGCACCGGTATGATTGAGGTCTTCACGCTTCAGGTAGATCTTCGCGCCACCCAGCGCCCGGGTCCATCGCTCAGCAAAATAGAGCGGTGAAGGACGGCCGACAAAGTCAGCCAGGTCACGATCAAAATCTTCCTGAAAGGTCTTGTCCTGCCAGAGTTCACGCCAGGTGCGATCAAGGTCTTCCAGCGCACCCATCAGGGTTTCGGCCACGAAACGTCCACCGTAACGGCCAAAATGCCCCATTAAATCCGGTTGATCGTACTTGTGTTCTTCAGAAGCAAGAACGGGGGACTCAGAAATTTCTTGATCGACCATCATCTTCCTGCCGCCTTGATAAAGGCTGTGATTTTATCGTGATCCTTAATGCCAGGCTGACTCTCTACGCCACTGCTGACATCAACTCCATAGGGTCGAACCCTGTTCACTGCCTGAGCGATATTATCAGGACTCAGCCCTCCGGCCAGCACCATCGGTTTATTCAGCTCACGGGGTATCAAATCCCAGTCAAAAGACTCACCGGTGCCACCCACCTCCCCGGGCTTATAACTGTCCAGCAGGTAGCCACAGGCACTGGTATAGGGAGCCACCATGTCAGCCACAGCAATATCCGGACGAACACGGAAGGCCTTCATATAACGTAGCCCCCAGCGGGCGCACTCGGCTTCCGGTTCATTGCCATGAAATTGCAGAAGTGAAAGAGGAACCGCGTCCAGAACCGATTGAATCAGCTCATCAGAGGCGTCCACAAACAGCCCAACCACCGAGACCAACGGCGGCAGAGCCCGGACAATCTCCACGGCCTGCTCAACCGTGACGCAACGACGGCTTTTGCGGTAAAACACCAGACCGACAGCATCCGCCCCGCTGTCAGCAGCGATCAGACCATCGTCAACACGGGTAATTCCGCAGATTTTTATACGAGGAGATACTTCCATTTCCCGGTGTTCTCTTTCCCACGCCCTGCGTCTGGAGATTACCACACAGAGCCAACCACAGGGTAAGGGCTTGAAGGTGCTTTCACACTGTACTGCCGAAGATCAATGCGAAAGAATAGGCAACCCCTGAGCGATCGTTGATCTTATCAGAACATTTCGGGAATTACTGCATCTGGCACATCATTTCAATGAGTTTCATGTGTACAATCTCCGTTCACCCTGAGCGGAGTCGAAGGGTGATTGGCACGGTCTTTACGGTTGGTTCACAGTCCACACCCTTCGACAGGATGAACGTGGTTCTGCAGCTCAGTAAGTTCTCCGCTACAGGACGAACAGAGTTTTCAGGTCAATAGAGAGGAACCCACCCATTGCACGGAAAACGTATGCCAGCTCTGGAAAAACCGCCGATTTAAAGCGGAATTAATGGCGCAATAAAATGCGGGTTCGATTCACTGGCCGGCAACCCAAACACCTTATCGTATCCCGCATCGACAAAATAAAGCCCACAGGGCGAAGCGGTTACCCCACCCTGGGCACGATCCCGGGCATCCAGCACCTCTTTTGCCCAGCCAGGCTCACGTTTGCCGCAACCCACCGCCATCAACACCCCGGCAAAATTACGAATCATATGATGCAAAAACGCATTGGCCTGCACATCAATAACAATCAGTGGTCCGTGGCGGGAAATATCCAGCCGGGTCACATTTCTGACCGGGTTCTTTGCCTGACACTGAATCGCACGATAAGAGGTAAAATCATGTTCGCCCACCAGGCACTCTGCCGCCGCCTTCATGCGCTCAACATCCAGCGGCCGATAGTTCCAGGTCACCCCTTTGCAGAGATGTGCTGGCCGAATGGGATGGTTATAAATCACGTAACGATAACGTCGCCACAGGGCAGAAAAGCGGGCATGAAAATCATCAGAAACCGGCTTCACCCAGTTTACGGCCACGTCATCCGGCAAATTGGCATTAGCGCCATAAGCCCAGCCCCGCTCGGTACGAACGGCATCCGTATCGAAATGAATAATCTGGTTACAGCCATGAACCCGGGCATCGGTTCTTCCTGCACAGACAACGGCAACAGGATGGTTAGCCACTTTTGACAGCGCAGCTTCTACCGCAGCCTGCACAGTGGGCAAACCGGTCTTGAGAACCTGCCAACCAAAAAAACGGGAGCCATCGTATTGAACACTGGCAGCATAACGGGGCATGAAAGAAAAACACCTATAGAAAAAAGTCAGACGCAGGTTTTAAGCAGGAGTGCTTACAGGTAGATTACCACCAAGAGGTGCTACCGGGTTAGTAATACCAATTCAGTCTTCTAACCATGATTACGATCAAGCCATTTTGGACAGCTGGGCAAGGCGGAATGACAAGTAATTTTTGAATTTGAACCACAAAGGCACAGAGACACAAAGAAAAGATTTCTTTTTTCTTCCTTTGCCGTGAAAAATATTTTGCTCAACCATTTTTCATCCCTGAGGGTGGCGCAAAATATTTTCACGCGCCATGGGCATTTGTGTCTTTGTGCCTTTGTGGTGAAAGTCTTTTAACTAACTCGTTGCCACGGTGGGAATGCATACCGAACCACTCCGCAAATTCTAATTTTCCTTTACCCACTCCTGTCAGCCATTGAACACCGGCACTCTCCCCAACATGGAGAGAAAATGAAACGCAGCGGTTAACACCCCGAACGCCACGGTCAAATAAATCATCACTGAGCCTCCCGGTGCTTTATAGCCTGTGTCCTGCTCAAGTCTTTTACGGGATTTATGCACCAGCAATGCCGGAATAATGCAAGCCCATACCGTTGCAGCAGCGCCAGCGTAGCCAATGGCAATCACAAAGCCAAAGGGAAACAACAGCGACAGCAGCAGAGGGGGGATAAAGGTCACCAGCCAGCTTTTCGTGCGCCCTGTGCTGGTATCCTCAAACCCGAAAAGGTCTGCCAGAAAATCAAATAAACCAAGACCCACGCCAACAAATGAAGAGATAATGGCCGCCATTGAGAAAACATTGAGGGCACTGGTCACGTTTTGGGAGACAGTCGCTGAGCCCAGGGCGTTTAACAGCACATCCACATTCCCGTCCTGTGCAATCACAGCACCAAAATCAGAGCGAAGCAAGTTGCCAAAAATGCTGATCAGCCAAAACACATAGAGCGCAAGGGCGATGGAGGTACCACCGAGAATGGCATATCCGGCCTTGCTCTCGTCACCATAATAGGCCCGTATGGACGACACCGAGTGATGATAACCAAAGGAAGTGAGGGCCACAGGCAGCATGGCCATGGCATAAGGGGCATAACGGTCATCTGTACCGAGTGAGTCAAACAGAACGGCCATATCCACACTGGCAGCCAAGCCAGAAACCCCATAGGTAAAACTCAATACCATCAGTGTGACCAGGAACACAGAGATACGGTCAACGGCCCGTGTGGAGTGCCAGATCAGGGCAGAAAAAAGAAGTACAAATATAATGGCAGCGATTTTGCTGTTCAGGCCCAGCAGCTTATGAAAAACAAGTCCTGAAGACGTGATGTAGGCATAGAGAAGGATACCGGCAACGAAGTAAACGGTAATATTGTTGATAACGTTAACTTTTCTCCCCAACAGGTCCCGGGTAACGCTGTTAAAGGAGACTTTCAGGTCATAGTGTTTGAATGCCTCCAGTAACATCCAGCCGGAGACGGTCATGACCAGCATGGTAATAATAATGGTCAGAATCGACCAGAACGTCCAGGCACCAGCCCCGGCAATTGGCAGCCCCAGCATTCCGGCCCCGACACAGACACTGGCAATGATACAGGCACCGCCAAACAGGGACGGGTCTCTGTTGTCGGTTGGCAGCGGATCAGGCCGTCCCGAATCAATCAGCGTTTTGCTGGCAGTTGAACTCTTACTCACTTTACTTTTCTGAGGTTTTAAATGGTATGTCGAATTGTGGCTATAACCTCGTTGATCTCGTCGGCTGTATTGTAGATATGGGGCGAAAGTCGCATGCCCATGGACCGGACATCAAACTGCACCCGGGCTGACTTCAGCGCTTGTGACACCTGCGCCTGGTTAGCAAAGTCAAGCACCAGGGTTCCCCCCCTGTTCTCTGCCTCCAGGGGAGTGACGACACTGCTCTGAGGAACACTTTCCATGATGCTCCGGGTCAGCGCCAGGTTATGTGTCCGGATCTGCCCCACGCCAATTTCATTCAGTGTGCGAATGCCGCTGGTAGCGACAATATAGGGCAGAACCGAGGGCGTCCCGCCCCAGAATCGCGAGGCATTGTCGGCATATTGAAAGTGTTTAATGTTAAATTCAAAAGGGTTCTGATGGGAAAACCAACCCACATCCATGGGGTTCAGATGATCAAGAATCTCATCATTAATCCACAGAAATCCGGCACCAGGGCCACCGCACAGCCATTTCACGCAGGAACCCAGAACCACATCGGTCTGCCATATGGCCAGGTCTATCGGTACCACCCCGGCGGACTGGGAAATGTCCACAATGGCAAGGATTTCCCGTTCTCTGGCCAGAGCCGTGATTGCGGCCACGGGCGTCAGTCGGCCAGTATTATAGTGGGCATGAGCCACCAGGACGGCGCACACATCGCCGGTCATGAAATCGGACCATTGATCAATGTCCAGCGGATTCACCGACTTAGGCATAAAGCGCACCCGGTACCCGGCACGCTCAGCCTGCTGCATCACAAACCCCATGGATGGAAAGTCATTTTCTGTCAGCAACAGGGTGTTTCGCGGGCCCGGTTCAGGCAGGCTCATCAGTAACTTGGACAATCCGCTGGACAGATTCACCTGGGGACAGAACTGATCCTCCCTGCCATTCAACAGGGTGGCCAACTCGCCACGGAATTGATCAAACACCGTCATCCAGTCACCCCAGGCATCCGGTTCACCCTGTTCCCACGCTGCAAAAAAGTGACGTTCAACCGCACTTCGGGTGGTAACCGGCAAACGCCCGACAGAGTGGTTTAACAGATAGATACCCTGTGCCGGAGCAAACCGCTGGTTATGCATGGCTCCCTCCGGCAACAGTGGTTAACGAACAGAGCAGGGTTTGCACGTCCTGGTAACGGGTTGCAATATCGTCCCTGTCGGCCGCAGTGCGCAGGTCGTGGAGTTTTTTCAGCGCCGCGATCAATACCTGCAGTGGCGGCCCGCTGGCGGTTATATCCTGTTTTTCACTCAGGGCGTTGTCGCTGGCGGGCTTGACGACGAAGTGTTTTACCAATTGTTCATGGTGCTGAATGGCCGTTTTTCCATGGGCTTCGCAAACGGCGAGAAACTCACCGAGGTTATCCTGATACCACTGTTCGTGATGGCTGGATTGCGGGGTCGCCAGGAATTCATCCATCAGACTCCTGCGACGCATGCAGTCCCGCAACAATAACTGATCTTCCGGGCGCATAAACAGAAACTTGTCCACCAACAGTTGCGAATAATATGGGTCATCCGCCCGACAGACACCCAGTAGCAGATCGATCACATTAATTCCGGCAAAATCCCCCGCATTGGCCCCACGGTATTCGTTTCTGCCTACCCGGTGAGTTTTGTAATAGGGGCGCACACAATAAAAGAAACGATCGACGTCTAACACATTAAACAGGGCAGTGTTGTTGTCAAAAACGTCATCCAGTGCCTGGCGGGCGGCCACGAAAAGATCCCGGGTGACTGGGTGGGAGATGCCCAGCGGCAGGCTGTGCAACAGGGCTTCAGAGGCCCTGATATAGGCAAACACGCCCCGGGTATTGTAATCCAGAAAACACCGTTCATCCTCCAGTGACGTGAAGGTTCTGTAAACCCCGTCAATGGCTTTGTTGTGGGTTTCGAGATGGGCGGAGGCAAATCGGGGGTGCACGCCCAGGGATGCCCCCAGTTGCATTGCCAATGCTGATGCATCCTTCAGGGAGGTGTCTGAGGCATTCATAATACCGGGCAGTTCATGTCGGCGGCAGGCAGCAAGGAAGAAACCGACATTTCCCAGCAGATCGAAACCATTGTCAAAACCTTCATCGGTATTGCCTTCACGCAGTAACTGGCGGATAAAATCATTACCCTGCCGAACAAGCTCGCTTTTCAAGTGACAACCAATACCCTGCACAATTTCCCTGTGTTCCCGGGCAAAATAAAGATGCTCAAGTTCAGTATTTAAGGCTTTGAACTCATTTCTGATCCACCGATCAAAACGTTGCGATAACGCTGTTCCCACCAGATTTCTCCGAGGTTGCTAACCACTGTTCTGTTCCATTATAGATATTAACTGACCGTTGTAGACATTAACTCAGTATACGGACAGTCTATGAAAGTTAGTTGCAGGTCTTATCTTTTGACTATTACAAACAAAGGGCGAATCATTCGATTCGCCCATGTTAAAAACGAAAGCCCGTTTAAAATTAAGCCCCAATCACCCCACCATCATCTCTGGTAATCAGCACAGTACTCGACCGCGGCCGTGTTTTTCCATCACTGGCCGGAAAGCTGATGGCCGGATGCTGGATATTAACCCACATGGCTTTGCCATCGGGCGTGGTGGTCACACTGGTGGTTTCACGCCCTCTCGGCCCAGTCAGAAAGTATTTCACTTCCGCAGTGGCCGGATCGCAGCAGAGCATCTGATTGGTGCCCATATTGATGTTGCCAGTGGGTAAACCGGTTTTCTTACGGTAGAGATTAAGCATCTATCGATTTAAGTGGCTACTGTTCTGTGTTTGAACAACAAAGGCTCATCACCCGCTGCTGAAGCACTCTTATCCTTTGGTTCCGTCTGTTGATCTCTGCTGTATAATCCTTTAAGTTGCGCCAATTGACTCAGGCGGGATTATTCCTGATCTGTTCGTCAGGGCTCCCGCTCACAGTGGTTGTCAAACCAAGGCGTTCCGCAGCCATTCCGGCACCGGAAAAGGCTGCTTTTGCTGTATAGTCCAGCCCTTTTCCCACCAGGTACCCGACACCTCCACCAACCACGACCAAGCCTGTGCCAGACAGGATTCGGTTCAAAGCACCAGGATGACTCGCACGTATGGCCGCTTCTTCTTCTGGCGGCCCCAGTACCAGTAATGGACTTGTGAGGGCACTACTGCAACCCAGGCCACAGAGCGCTCCTGAGTAGGTACACGCCTGGACAATATGAGAATCCTGCTGAATAAAGGGAGTGATACCAAGGTGATCCATATACGTGGATACGGTATCACGAATTTTCACAGCCGCTTGCCAGAAGGCGGTACAACCGTGATAGGCCCCTTGTCCGAGGAGGTTTCCCAAAACGCCAGAAGCGCCCACATATAAGGCGCGATTCAGAAAATTGTCGTCGACCCTGATGCGGGATGTAAGATAGCCGAAAGCCAGCCCTGTCATGGTACCAGCCAAAGCCAGAGTATCCTTCATTACAGAGGTAGAAATAATAACGTTGGTCGTTGAGCCTGTACCAGAGTTGATATCCATTGTTAAGTCCCTCTCAGATATAAGAATGTGACGTTTTACGTAAGGCGATCATGTAGATGCTCAAGCCAGGAAAAAGTTCCTGCTGGCAGGCATTACAGGGTTTTGTGCGCAAACAGGGGACTGTCTACCTGTTCAGCGACCAGTGGTTATCGATCTAAGGCATTCAGCCGCCATTCTGGCACCGGAAAAGGCTGCTTTTGCCGTATAGTCCAGCGCTTTTCCCACCAGATATCCGACACCGGCACCGAGCATGACCGAGCCTGGGCCAGACTTGATTCGGTCCATAACATCAGGAGGAGGCCAGCAAGGAGGAGGCTCATAATTGCGGCCCCAGTGCGCACGTCTTTCCATTTCTATTGACTCTTCTGATCGAATCAGTAACGGAGCTTCGAGGGCACGACTGTAACGCAGGCTATACAACGCTCCAGCGTAGGTAAATGCCTGGACAATATGAGAATCCTGACTGAAGGGGGTAATACCAAGGTTATTCATATACGTGGATACGGTAGCACGAATGACCTCAGTGCCTTTCCAGAAGGCGGTACAACCGTAACAGGCACTTTGTGCGATGAGGAATCCAGCAGTGCCACAAGCGCCCACATATAAGCCACGATTCAGAAAATTGTCTTTGCGCGAGACGGCAGATACAAAAGAGCCAAAAGCAAGCCCTGACAGGGTACCTGCCATAGACAAAGTATCCTTGATTACAGAGGTAGAAATAACAACGTTGGTCGTCGAACCTGCACCTGAATTGGTATTCAACGTTAAGCCGCTATCCTGGGCAATATGAGAATCCTGACTGGTGGGGGTAATATCAGGGTTATTGATATACGTGGATACGGTATCACGAATTGCCACAGCAGCCTGCCAGAAGGCTCTACAACCGTGACAGGCACTTTGTGCGATGAGGTGTCCCGCAACGCCACAAGCGCCCACATATAAGGCGCGATTCAGAAAACTGTCGTCGTCCGGGAGGCGGGTTACAAGAAAGCCGAAAGCAAGCCCTGACAGGGTACCTGCCAAGGTCAGGGCATCCTTCGCTACAGAGGAAGAAATAACAACATTGGTCGTCGAACCTGCGCCTGAGTTGATATTCATAGTTAAGCCGCTATCGGATGGAA
Source organism: Endozoicomonas acroporae (assembly GCF_002864045.1). GTDB lineage: Bacteria > Pseudomonadota > Gammaproteobacteria > Pseudomonadales > Endozoicomonadaceae > Endozoicomonas > Endozoicomonas acroporae. Next base: position 96,270 of record NZ_PJPV01000074.1, on the reverse strand, counting down.
GAATCTGACGTTTAACGTGAGGTAACCCTGTAGATGCCCAAGCCAGCAAAAAGTTCCTGCTGGCAGGTAATAAAGGCCTTTTTCAGCACCGCCGGTCGAAGACAAGGAGGCGAATCAGTGGACTCGCCCTGCTTTTTACGAAACGCGATTCAATTAAGTTCCAATCACCCCACCATCATCCCTGGTAATCAGCACAGTACTCGACCGGGGCCGTGTAATTCCATCACTGGCCGGAAAGCTGATGGCCGGATGCTGGATATTAACCCACATGGCTTTGCCATCGGGCGTGGTGGTCACACCGGTGATTTCACACCCTCTCGGGCCTGTCAGAAAGCGTTTTACTTCTGCGGTGACCGGATCGCAGCAGAGCATCTGATTGGTGCCCATATTGCTGTTGCGTTCCTCATCGTCACCGTAATCGGTCTGAATCCAGAGGCGGCCCTGATAGTCAAACCAGATACCATCCGGCGAAGAGAAAATATCACCCTTGATATCTCCCACGAAGTGTTCAGGTACCGGACTGCCATCCGCCAGTGTCGCGCCAGGGCGGTCACCGGCCAGCAGAAACATCTCCCAGTTGAAATGGGTGGCCGTGGGATCAGCGTTTGCCTCGGTAAAACGAACAATCTGACCATGGCGGTTATCTTCCCGGGGATTGGCGGCATTGGTTTGCTGATCCTCTTTTTGGCCCCGGTGCTTATTATTGGTCAGCGTGACATAGACTTCCCGGGTCTGCGGATGCACGGCAACCCACTCCGGACGGTCCATGGTCGTGGCTCCCAGAATGTCTGCGGCCCGGCGGGCGTGTACCAGCACATCGGCCTGACTGGTAAAGCCATTGCGACGGGTCAGGCCGTTGTGGCCAAACACCAGTGGCCGCCACTCACCACGGCCATCATCATGGAACACCGCCACATAAAGAGTGCCATGATCCAGAATATCCCGGTTGGCCGCTGGATTACCGGGTTTATAGGCCTGATCCGGCACAAACTTATACACGTATTCGCCGCGGGTATCATCGCCAAAATAGAATGCCATACGACCATCATCACCCAGCGAAAGTGTTGAACACTCTCTGACCAGTCGCCCCATGGAGGTGCGCTTCTTTGGAGTGCTGTCCGGTGAAAAAGGGTCAATTTCCACTACCCAGCCGAAACGGTTGGGTTCGTTCACATAACCGCCATGAGGGGCATGGTGGTCAGGGGTCGCATTAAAACGGGGTTCCACTGATTCCCAGGCATAGTTTTTACTGTTCTTATCCTGGGCCACACCATACCGCTGGTGGGCAGGACGTTGTGCATAGTCTTCTGCATCACGGTTAACAAAGTAGTTCTTCCAGTTCTCTTCACAGGTGAGATAAGTCCCCCAGGGTGTTACGCCCATGGCGCAGTTATTCAAAGTGCCGAGCACCTCAAGCCCAGCAGGGTCTGCCACGGTTTTCAGAAAATCAGTACCGGCCACTTCGCCGGTCAGATCCATGGGGGTAAACCCGGTGATCCTGCGGTTATAGCGGGAATCCTTGACTTGCTGCCAGTGACCATCGGACTGCTTGCGAACTTCGATAATACTGACACCGTGGGCCGCCATCTCCTTTTTCACTTCATGCGCCGGGCGCTGTTTAAATCCCTGCGGGTTTTCAGTGATGGTCAGACCGTTGGGGTGCAGCGTAGGATTAATGTACTCATGATTCATGACCAGCAGGCCATGGTCGTCCGGCTGGTCCGCAAATGGGAAGAACCAGATCCCATCGTGATTCTGGCCTGCCTGCTTCATCTGCTCCCGCCAGCTGTTGCTGCCATCTGGCCGCCAGGGTCTCGCACCTTTCTCTACCGGGTCACCCCATGAAAAAAAGACGCTGGCCGTATAGCCTTCAGGCACATTGATGGCATCGAACATGGGGTCCTGCTCAATGGGAATGGGCTTGAATCCGATGTCCGCCCGCCGCAGGTTTCCAGCAGCACTGCCACCCAGACCATTATGACTCTGCCCGGTCGTGCCCATACAGCCAGCCAGAAAGCCGGCCATGGCCAGACCCAGGCCGCCTTTCATAAAGTTCCGCCGACTTTTTTCTACCACGTCATCCAGGGTACTGTTGCCAGAGAAATTATCTGGCTGATCATCCAGCGACTCCAGCTGTTCATGAAAATCACGATGGTTCTGTAACTTTGAAGATCCAGCTTCCATGATTATCCCTCATCGTTATGTAAACGCATTTTTATTAAACAGTTATTTGCAAAGACAGGTTAGGTGATCGCTGTTACAGTTTTGTTGCGCAATCCGGTTAGGAATTGTCCCGAAATAATTTCGACATTTTGAACTTGATCTCCGTTCATCCTGAGTGCTGAGCTTGTCGAAGTATCGAAGGGTGATTGGCACAATACATGAGGCCGGAGTTCACGCCCTTCGACAGGCTCAGGACGAACGTAGTTTTGAAACTCAGAAATGTGCAAATTATTCTGGGGCAATTCCTTAAATCAGCTCAATATGCGGTTAAATGGTCAATTACCTCGACACCTTTGCCGTTGCAGCCATCAATTTTTTCTGCTGCTCAGCCTGCACATGCCTGAGCCATTGCCTGGCAGAACGCTGCACTCGTTCACGCCCTGCCTGGTCACGGGCGTTGATAAAAGCCTGCTCAGCGCTGGCATAGTCCCCTTGGTGGAACCTTGCCATGCCCAGCAGTAGCCATACTTCGGAGTCTTTGTTGCCCTGGTTATCAAGCACCCGTTGTAAACGGGTTGCCGCACTCTCCCAATCACGCATGCTCAGAAAGGTCCTGGCCAGCAAAAGATCGATTTTTTTATCGTTATGGAGCGACGATGCCCTGACCAGAACCTTGATGGCGCTGTCATTGTTCCGGGCCCGGAGCCAGGCCTGTGCCAGAAGACGCAGATTCTCTGCGGACGCTTCAAGGTGGTTGCTGTCGATGCCGTAACCCAGCACCGCAGCAGCTTTTGCTGGCATGCCCTGCTGAACATAGAGAATGCCCAGGGCTTTCAGATGAGAAGCATTTGTCAGTTGTCGTTTTTCATAGAGACTTTCCAGCAGGCTGGTCTGCCTGGCCTGTTGCCCAAGCTGGCTGTAGGTTGCCGACAGAGCCAGGAAATAGTCCGGTTTGCCAAAAAGTTCTACCATCGTCTCAAGCACCCGGGGGGTTTTTTCATAATCATTCTGAGCCTGATAGCTGGCTCTCAACAGTTGCAGCCAGCTTTCCTCGGGTTGATTGGCCTGCTCAATCACCGACTTAATCAAGGCAGCAGACCTGGGATAGTCAGACAACTGATAATGACAGTGAGCCATCAGGACCTGAAGGCTGTTATCAACATGACGGCTATCCGCTGCAACATCAGCAGACCGGATTTGCTCAGCATACGACAGTGCCTTACGATACCCGGCTTCCATAAACCAGAGTTGTGCCAGTGTCCGATGGGTGCTGATCAGCAAAGACTCAGGAATATCTGCCTGTTGCAACACCACCTCATAGGCGCTGATCGCGCTGGGAATGAATCCACGGAGGTAATCCACATAGCCTGCCAGATTCCATACCTGTGCTTTTTCATAGGCTGACAGCGAGTCGTCTTTTTGCAGGCTGGCGATCAGCTGGCCCGCCTCAGCATAGGCACCATTGAGCGTATGGGCCCGGGCCACTTCCAGAGTTTTATACACTGGCTGCGAAAGTGCGTGAGTATTTCCGGGGCTGGCCTCAATCGGAAAAACTGCCGACAACAGCCCGATAAAACAGCAAAGCCTGAGCCAGAACATGACTGTTGTGTGTTTTACATGCGGTGGTAAATTCCATTTCACGGTCATCACTGTATCCGGTAGGTAAACTGATTACGAAGCCCAAAGACCTCCACCGCCTGACCATCAACCATTCTGGGTTGATAGCGAAAACGAATGGCAGCCTGAACAGAAGGCCTGTGAAACAACCAGCTGTCACACAGAGACTCAATCACGGCGACATCACGCACCGAGCCATCCCGGTTCACGGTATATTCAACGGTACACTGCCCTTCGATGCCACGGTTCAGGGCACGCTCGGGGTAGACCGGTGCCACTTTAACAATGGGCAGGTAGTCCGCTTCTTCCATAGCACCCAGGTTAAACCCAAGATCGTTCATGGCGATACCGGGCGCTACTGTGGGCGATGGCAGGGGTATGTGCTCAAGCGCTGGCAACTCACTGGTAAAGGCCGGCATGGGTGGTGATGGAGGGATAACCGGCGCTTCGGGTGGTGCTGCCTGCTGTTTTTTTGCCACTGTTGTTTCAACGGTTTTAACGCGCACAAAATCCAGCATATCCCTGGCCGACGGTCGATTAAGATGACTTTCCGAAGGGGAGATCAGTGCCTTCATCCCCAGGAACATTAACAGGGCGATAAATGAAGCAATAAGAGCTGCCAGAATCCGGGCAAAAAAACGGGGCGATAGATTCAGCAACCCATTGCCTGGCAGGGTAACCTGCCGGTGAAACATCAGGAACCGGCCTCCCGCGTAGCAATGGCCAGGTTCTCCACCCCGGCAGCACGTGCCGCATCCATAACCGTAATCAATGCCTCATTACGGGACATTCTGTCGGCTTGAATCACCAGGGTGCCCTGGGGATTCTCACTGTGCAATCGCTCGATATTGGCCCGAATGCTATGGCTCTGGACCTGACGCCCATCAATCCAGAAAGTGTCGTCTGCCCCAAGTGCCACCAGTATGGCGGCACTTTCCTGTTGCTTCCCGGTTGAGGCCTGGGGGCGATTCACCTCGATACCGGTTTCCTTGATAAAGCTGGCTGTCACTATAAAAAATATCAGCAGGATAAACACAACATCCAGCATGGGGGTCATGTCGATATTGAGTTCCTGATCCTCCTCCTGCTGCCAGGCAAACTTTCTCATCTCGTTTCTCTCCCTTGCTCAGTCACACTCAAGCCTGTGTCCATCGCTGGTACAGAGCCCTGGTTCTGCGACAGACTCAGCTGCCGGTTAAGGTAGTCCCGCTCTTTATTGCAACGCTGCTTTAACCAGAGCATCGCCAGCAGCCCCGACAGCGCCACCACCATACCGGCCATGGTGGGAATGGTGGCCCTGGAAACACCGGCAGCCATCGCTCTTGCATTGCCGGTACCTGCTACTGACATGACGTCAAACACTGCCACCATACCGGTCACTGTCCCCAGCAGACCCAGCAGGGGGCAAACGGCAATGATCGTTTTTATCAATGGGATATTTCTGTCAACCCGGCCCATGGTGCACCGGGTCAGGCGATTGCGAAGCGGCTGCTCGCTTTTCGGCAAACCCCGTGTGTGCTCATGCCAGCCAGCAATCACCTGCTGTACCATGGCACGGTGATATTTTTTCAGAGTTTGCGGGCAATCTGTAACCCCTTGTGCATCTGTCGACGGTATTCAGAAGGGTTCAGGGAAACCCATTGGCGCCGCCCGGGATTCCAGGCTCCCATCCGGTCCTTTGCGGGCGTCTGATAAAGCAGCGCAACTCGCCCGATTCTCAGAAACTCCACCGGGAGTGTTTGATTATCCAGCACCATTTCCCCCCGATAGGCCTCGATGGTCCTGCCGTATTTATTCTCTTCCTGGTAGGCTGCAAAGACATTCGCCAGTTTGTCAGCGGTAGCAACATCCGGGTCATTCAACATGGATTTCAGGTTATCCAGTCGCTGTCGCCTTTCTAACGGCAGAAAAGGGACATCCAGTCGGATAAACTGCTCCAAACCTGTGATCATACGATCAATCAGGGGGATGACCTGTCGCTCAATATCCACGGCCCGTTCAATCGAGGCATTGATTTCGGCAATTTCCCGCTGTTGTTCATCCACCTGATTCAGCAGAATCCGGTTATAAACCTTAAGCCCCTCCAGCTGTTTCATCTGTTGCAACCACCGGGTTTCCATCCTGTCCGTCTCATCATCGATAGCCTCAATGGTTTTCTGTGCCTGTTGATTGGCTGCAATCCGTTGCTGCCCCAATGCGGTCAGATCATTCACTGATGAACTGGCCAGCGTGTTGCCCCAGACGCCCAGGGCCAACAGCATGGCGGGCAGGTAACGGGTTGGCTGTATCCAGCTGATGCCAGCAACAGCGGATTTCCTTTTTCTGCGCTTTCCTGCAAGAAGGTCTCTCACGGCTTACTCCAGGTTTAATGCGGTTTGAATGGACTGCCACGGGATATATTTGAAGTTCTGTGTCGCTTCCGGCATTCGGTTACGGCCATCCTGAACCACCAGCATCCCCCGGGGAAAATGCGTACCCAGCCTGGCACTGGTGACGTCCAGTCCATCGGTCTCTGAAGCACCATCAATGCCTGCCCGGGCGTTAATCCCAACGCGGAATGCTCCCCTGACCTGATAGGGTGCGTTGGCATCGAGGACCAGATAGCTGTCGTTTCCCTGACTGGAGACAATCAGATAGGCGTTGCCCGGTTGCTCATAGACGGCAATGCCCTCCACGTCGTCTTGCAGCAGACTTCCTGTCTTAACCACCGGAGAGAGAAACGTTCCTGCCGAGGCATCGGCCCCAATCGTCCAGACCCCCTCACTCTCCTCCCCAACAAACAACACCCTCTGTCGGTCAAACGCCACACAGCCTTCCGGTTGAGAGGCGACGCGGAAGCTGCGAATCTTCCGTCCGTTAATTTTCTGACCCTGCTGATAGAGTTCGTATTGCTGATAACGACCGTCCTTATCATTGACAAAAACATGCATCGCACCTGGCTCTGGCTGATACATGCAAAGTCCATAGATTTCAGACAAGTCAGTTGCTACAAGACCGGCCTCGGACACTTCGCCACTGTCCGGGTGAATACTGAATAACGCAATGCTGTTACTGGAACGGTTACTGGCTGCGGCAAGATCAATCAGCCCAACAGCAGTGGAGAAACCGTATCGAACATCGACGTTGTTCAACCGGCCACTGGCAAAGAACTGCAACTCATTGCCGCTCAGGTCATAGATATGCAACCCCTGTTTCTTATTGGTGCCAATGACACGGCTGTTTGCCGGGTCTGCGTGATTTACCCAGATCGCAGGATCATCCGCAACGTCACCATGCACCCCCACGGGTCTGGTCTGAACGACAGGTTCAACTGTGACCATAACAGGTGGTGCAGCTTCAGGAAGGTTTTCAATAATGGCCTCAGGCCACTTTATAAAAGAGTGAAAGTACTGATCCGTTTCATCGTCGTATAAACCAAGATAAAAAACCGACGCAGTGTGTTGATCGCTTGCGGGTTGATAAACCGACAGCTGCTCCGGGGTTGCAATACCAGACAGGGAGCGGCGGGAGTTTTCCACCACATTGGCATCAGCATCCAACAAAAAGCGGTAAACTGTTTTTTGTTCCGGATCTATGGCCAGCAATCCATTCGGGATGGCAGCAAGCCCCGTGACCATAGTATGCGACAGTGATAGCGGCTTCCTGGTTGCCCCGGACTCTGGATCCGCTGGATAAATCCATATGCCGCGCTCTTCTTCCAGCACAAATAATCGGGAATTGGCATCATCCACCGTGCAGGATGAGCTGCCGGGTGGCAGACTGAACTCCCTGATTTTTCGCGGCATCACTGTCTGGCTGGCACTATCCAGCACCAGCCACTGCTCGCCACGCCCCGCGCCATCCACCAGAAACAGATGGATTAATTGCTGTCGATCCCGAAACAGACAGATATCTTCTATTTCAAAGTCTGGAGCGGGCAGTAACGCTTCCCTTTTCAGGTGGGCTAGCTGGCCATTCACCGACACTATCATTGGTCGATTGGCCGCCGTGTCCACCGTGGCGGCAAGGGATACAGAGGCTCCTGCCAGTTTCACGCCGTGCCGGACAGCAAGATGCTCCGTCTCACCCGGGAGGTCATCCAGAGAGACGCCCTGACGATCTAGCAACAGCGTTCCCTGTTGCTCGCTGGTCGCCAGCCACATTTCAGGCCCTTTGTCGCCAACCTTTATGGGGATAATGGTTTCCCCCGACAGGTTTGACGTATTACTCATGGCTCTGGCAAGAATGACATCATCCGACCCGGTCAAAGCCGCACAACCAGCAAGCAGGCTGATCATGACAGCCCCACCAACGGCTCTGATAACACCGTTGATAACGATAAAGTTTTTTTTCATTGTTATACCACTATCAAAAATTGCTCAGGGTCAGACCCAGTTTGTAGGTGCGACCATACGCTTCATACTGGGCGTTATAGGCGGAGCTGCCGGTGTATTTATAAAAGGCGGCGTCATTCAGGTTAGTCACCTGGAAAAAAACCTGTACCTGATCGTCTACCTGGTAACGACTGGTTAAATCAATCTGGGTATGGTCATCCACATAAAGGTCATAGCGTGAATCAGCAACCCGGGTTATTTCATCCAGGTAGTGGGACTTGTAATTGGCTGCGAGACGCAAACTGAAGCGGTCCATTTCATAACCCAGCTCCACATTGGCCGTAACATCTGACTGACCGGGCAATTTCACATTGCGAGTAACCAGGTTGCCACCATTGACGCCTGTGACGTCGGCACTGGAATCAGTAAACGTGGCGTTGGTATTCAGCAGCAATCCATTCCAGGGCGGAGGCAATTCGGAAAACTGTTTAGAGTAAGCCAGCTCAAGTCCATACACCTTACCCGAATCACCGTTGACCGCGACCCTGGCCTCGGAATAGGCAGCATATTCGCCCGTCCCGCCCAGATCCGTGGTATAGATGAAATTCCTGAGATCCTTATAGAATACAAACGCTGAAAATACTCCGGCCCGTCCCAGGTAAGTCTCTATGCCAAGATCCAGGTTACTGGACTCCGTGGGATTGAGCGCCGGGTTACCAAACTCAGCCTTATCTCCCAGCTCCACCACATACCCTGGCCTGGCCTGTTCAAAGGTTGGCCGGACTACCGAGTTGGTCCAGGCTGCCCTTATCAGCTGATGGTCGTTTATACGATAACGGGCGTGGAAGGCAGGCAGCCAATGTCGATAGCTTTTATCGCTGGTTTTGGCTACTGCCAGACTGTTGTCTTGGTCATAGCCAAAACCACGGATGGTAAACTCTGTTCCTTCATAGCGGATGCCGGTCAGGAAACGCCACCGGTCAATAGCCACTTTCCCCATGATATACGCGGCATCAATGTCTTCCGTAATCCGGTAGTCTCCGATGGTGGATTTTTCCTCATCCAGTGTTGCAGGAAGACCACTGATGGCATCCCGAACAGCATCGGGATTAACCGACGGACCAAAGTTACTCAATGAATAATCCACACCACCATTGACGAAACCGGTCATCGGCTGATTAATATTTTCCACCAGCCAGACATCTTCCGAAGCTTTTTTGTCACGACGACTGACCTTGCCACCAAACTTCACCATGGCCGGGCGATTCTGCCAGTGGAAGTCTTTGGAAAGATCCAGCTTCACGCTGATAATCTGGTCATCGGTCTCGGCGGTGGATTTTTCAGCTTCCGTAAGTGTGTAACTGGATGCCTGGTAAAAGTCATCGGGTCCGCTGACAACCGATTGACTTCCATCGGTATAGCTGAAGTTGCCGGTAATGCCTGTTCCTTCAAAAACAGACTCAACACTGTCTGGCTTTTTCTCTTCGGCATGGCTGAAGCTGGCACTGTATTCCATGGTCCACTCCCGGTGACGGGAGCTGCCCCCGACCACAGCAGAGACAATCTGCTGGATCTCTTCCCGGTCTTTCAGCTCCCGTTGCGCTTCACCACCATCAAGAGCGCCGGTAACCCCTTCTGCCAGACCGCCAGCAAACGCCATTGTTACCCGGTCCCTCAGTTCAGTGTCTTTAAACTTGCTATACAGGGTTCTCAGGTAGAGGTCATTATCGTTATCCAGCCGGTAATCAACATTCAGCGTGGCTCCCAGCCGTTCACGTTCAATGTCGTAGTTTCTCAGCTCAACTTCATCGAGTAACGGCGGCGTGTTATCAAAATTCCATGCACCACCGGTCTCTATATTTTCAGAACCGAATTGGCGCTTATTCCAGCTGAAAGCTCCTGCCACGCCAAAATTATCCTGACCCTCCCCCACGCTGAAACACTGACGGTGGCCGCCAGGCCCGGGCTATTCTGCCCGGTATCCCCATGGTGGGATCCATCGCCACTGACTTTGTAAAAAAAACCATCCCGGTCAAAAGCTGACAGGCTTTTGATATTCACAGTGCCACCAATGGCGTCAGCGTCCATATCCGGAGTCAGGGTTTTGATGACCTGAAGAGACTCAAGCAACTCCGACGACACAACATCAAGGTTAACAGCACGGTCACCGCTGTCTGGTGAGGGCACCATAACCCCATTGATAGAAACCGAGTTAAGATCCGGTGACAATCCTCGAATACTGACCTTACGCCCTTCACCCTGATCCATTTCAACCGAGACACCAGACACCCGACGCAAGGCTTCTGCCACGTTGGCATCGGGAAGCTGTCCGATAGCATCGGCATTAACGGCACTGATAATCCCATCGGCAACTCTCTGCTGGTTCAGGGCCCGATTCAGGTTAGCGGCATGACCTACAACCAGTACTTCCTCGGTTGCACCGGCCATGACCAGCTTAAAGATCTCAGTTGACGTCTGACCATCATTGACAGTCACTGTCCGAGCCAGGGTTTCTGCGCCCAGGTATTGAACCGTTAAGGTGTACTGACCCGCTTTGATGGCAGGGAACGAAAACGTTCCTTCACGATTGGTTGATGTCTCCAGGTTTAATTCTTCCAGACGGACTGAAGCTCCCTGCAATGCCACCTGACGCCCTTCAGTCACTAACCGCCCTGCAACCTTGCCAGCCGCTTGAGCAACCATTGGGTATATCGAAGAACTGATCGCCAGAGCCAGCACAGCAGGCCTGAACAGATTGTTATTCATTGAACATGATTTCATGAATCGCCCCGGTAAATTCCATTTGTTTTTTGTAAGTCTTATGCAGTCTTACTCTAGGACTATCAATTGACAGTTTTGTTACAAAGGTCTTTCACACCCTCGATAAAGGCTATTCCGATACCGGCTTGATGCCCTTTTTGAGCTGATATGACTGGCACCCCCCACTGGCAATTTACAGATTCATGACCGGTTTATTGCAATCAGACAGGTTGATGAATGATTTCAACATCCCTTTGACAAATTTTTCCTGCCTGTCCGCTCCATCTTATGAGCTGATTTGACTGGTTATCCATATCAAGCCTCGGCAATCAAATTTTCATCAATCCGTCACAAATGATTAATAAATGTCCTTTGTAATAAGTAGTTAACCAGGAGGCTGTCCGGGAATATTATGGATATACAACAACAGAAGCCGTGGCTGGAAAACGACAGTCGATTTATAAAAGCGCACCAGCAACCGGCAGTATTGATCGACCTGGCAAGCAGTCGGGGTATTGAAAAGCATCGGTTACTGCGGCATACCGGGCTATTTTACGAGGATATTATTACGGGCAATGTGATAATCAGTCCTGAACAGTTTCTTCAGCTTATCAGCAATACCAGAAAGCTGCTCAAAGGTGATGATGTCAGTTTTCTATTTGGACACCATGATGGCAGCCATCAGCCAGCTAAGCCGCTGGCTGTCAGGTAACAACCCGGTCTGGAAATACACCATCAGTCAAGCGCCGCCTGAATATATCGAGCAGTACCATGCTCATCTTGGCGAACACATAACCTTTAATGCCCAGGTAGCTGAACGGTTAAATTTCAGTGACACCAGTAACTTCCGCAGAGCCTTCATCCGATGGACAGGCATCACACCAACGTTGCTAAGTAATTGTCCTTAAATAATTCCGACATTTAGAACTCACTCTCCGTTCATCCTGAGCGGAGTCGAAGGGTGCCTGGCACAATCTATCATGCCTCGGAGTTAACGCCCTTCGACAGGCTCAGGACGAACGGAGTTCGGAGGCTCCGAAATGTGTAAATTATTCAAGGACTATTCCTAAAAACCTCCTGTTTCTAATCAACTACTTCAAACTTGACCTCAGCATCTTTTTCCAGCCGCTCAATAAGCCGGTCACCAAACAAGGTGGACGTTGTCCAGAAACCGCCCGCTTTAACGCTCTTCTGCTGGTTATCGTGCAAGTCCAGGGCCAATCCTGCAGCCACCTGTCCCAGCATTCTGGCGGTAGAGCCATACCCCGGATCGCCCTGACCAACAACACGGGTGCGAATTTCCTGGCCATCTGCTGTTTTGCCCAGAAAGCGAATATCATAAAACCCGGTTTTCTGGGCTTCGGGAGAAGGTCCCTCACCCGGTTTGGGTAACACAAATCGCTCCATAAACCAGCGGGTTGGCTTAATCACCATAGACAGCATAAACAGGCCCAGCCCGCCTACCAGAGCGGAAGACTGTAAACGACCTTTGAAACCAGCCCCCATCAGCATGGCTTCGCTGTACCTGAAATCCCTGCCATAAGGAAATTCAGCCAATGCATTGGAACGAAGGACCACCCGGGAATTAATGCCAGCCATAATGAAGGGTGCCAGCCACGCCCCAAAGCCGGAATCATACGTCGGTGTTTTAACAACTTCCTGTCTGGCCTTCAAGCGTTCATTGTCAGGGCAGAGCAGATAAGGGTTGGCCAACTGTCGGCGTAATGCAGGGTTATTTGCCGCCTCACGAGTAAGGTTAGTCATACTGGCCAGCGTGCCACCGGATATACCTCCCCTGGCGGCTTTCACCCGCATGCTGATATCTGAACAGAATGAACCCAAAACTTCCCTGGCTTTTTTCTGGGTAAAGTACACGCCCATATCAGAAGGTATTGAGTCAAAGCCACTGCAATGGACAATGCGTGCACCACTGTTGCGTGCCGTTTCCTCATACCGGTCCAGCATCTGTCGGATCCATTGCACCTCTCCGGTCAGGTCGCAATAATCAGTACCACTTTCTGCACAAGTCTTGACCAGTGATTCGCCGTAAAGTGCGTAAGGTCCCACTGTCGAGACAATGACCCGGGTTTGCTGGCACAATGCTTTCAATGAAATCTCATCAGCAGCGTCAGCCAGCAGCACAGGTAGCTCAGGCTGTTGCAATTTCTGCTTTAACTGAGCCAGTTTGGCTTGAGAGCGCCCTGCTATCGCCCAGTTAAGGCGTTCCTGGTCATTGTCGTTAAACCTATCAACCAGGTACTGGCAAAGTAGTTGTCCAACGAAGCTGGTCGCTCCGAATACAATTACATCAAATTGATTATTCATAAATTCAGGAGATCTCTGTACTTTGTCGTTTTTATAAGAGACATACAGCCTACAGAATTGAGTATGAAAATGAAAAAGATAAAAGAGATATAGTCAAGGACCATCCACTCAATAACGCCGGGCAGATTATCATTTTGAACTTATGAGTCATGAATGGGTCTCTTTATGACCATGTAAATCAAAAAAGTTGGTTAACTTTATGAATCCAGGTTTTCCTCACCAGACAAGCAGTATTTATTACCCGACAAGCTCCGCGCCAAAGCAAACAGCTTACGGTCAATCTGCTACCAATGGCCCAGATCCAAACGGAGCCGTTCAACATGAACGGATTAAAATCACCAGAACCATTCGAACAGAAGGCCTTAAGCCCGATCTGCATTGCTGTCATTCAGAACAACCTTCAAGCAACCCGTTACAGCCCGGTAGAGTTAGAGCTGACTATGCACACCAGCCATATTTTAATCAGCAGCCCCTGAACTACCCGCCAACCAACCGATACAGTAACACCTCCCTGACCTCAGCCAGCCAGTCCTACCAGCCCATACCAGCCCATCAGATTACTCGCTCTGACAGCCATCTGGACAAGGTACAATGTAACCAGGTGTTGGCAAAACCCGCAACAGATCTACAAACACAAAACGAAATTACTGACCTCCTGAGTGAGATTTGTGACAAACCATCCGTTCAACCACAAAATCAAATGGGCAAGACCGGCTCATCCTTTACGACTTACCCGCCTGCGAACATTCATGCCAGTCATTCTATTTATCCGGGCACGCGGTTTTCAGACACGACAGAGTCAGCCTTCTGGCACTTTTCGCAGGGCAATCAAGCCTTTCATACTTCGTATCCTGGATTCGGAGCAGGCGCAAATGCCAGTATCATGAACTACGGACAGCAGCCCCTCACACCAACAATCGCACAATCAGAAAACTTTATACCAAGCCCTCTCCTTTCATCCCCAAGAAAGCGTCTGCAAAATCAGGACTTGGGTCATCAGGCAAAATTTGGTGCATTTACTCCCACAAAACCTTATCTCAACACCATGGCTTACAACAGCAATTCAACCACAAACTCAAATGGTGCCAATTACCAAAACTCATTTACTGCTAACCAAATGAACCACTGGATGTACTCAAACGAACTGCAACGTCTAGCGAATACCCAGCTTGCTTACTCAGCCGCCAGTAGTGATTATTTCCAGCAGCAAATGGCTCAGACCGCAGCCTACAAAAGCTATATGACGCAAAACCTCCCAACACCACAGGTACAAAATCGTGCTCCCAGACCTTTACCTCCCGGGCAGTCAACAAGGCCTGAGCACTCGGCAAACAGTTATCCTGTTCCGGTTGCGTCACGTTCTGCTGATCAACCAGGCTCATCATCCCTGAATGCTCCCGCGAACAAATCAGCACCACAAGATTCCAATACTTTGCAACTAAGCACGGATTACCCTGATACCCAGACCAAAAATACCAGTAAAGAAACACACACCCCGTCACCGGAAAGTAAAGCATCTGATGACAGTGACAATGAGGTTGATTTTAATTGGCAAGCTCCTGAGTTTCACAGGGAGTCTGACGAGATTGTGTCATTAATCCACGGGACCGAAAATCTATTGGGTATACAAAAACTGGATTTGCCCTGGATTACCACCGCACAAGCATTGATTATTGCCGCAGATGCCATTGACGGCAACATAACCGAAGCCACGATGCATATATTGCGATTAGGCCTTTTAATGGACCAGCCAAATGAGCCAGACAATCCACTTGAGGATGTCAACCCGGAGATGGCCAAGCTAGTCAATGACTGGTTTGAGCAAAGCGAAGAAGACAAAATAGAATCTGAATACTTTGAATTGCTGAATTCCATTAATAGATATAGACGAACGAAAGGTGAACCAACATTGCAGAAAAGCACTTCTTGTAGCAGCGTTCTTGAAATAGCTAATGAAATATTACAGTCTGAAAGAAACGCAATGAGTAGTGATTATTTACCACCAAAGCGTGAAAGAGCCTTCCTGCCTGAATACATCCAAACTGCCTTAAAATACATTCAAGGTGACTTAGAAGGAAGCAGACCACCCGCAAGTAAGGAGTCAAGAGAAAAGTAACTGAACTGCCAAAATAGCTATTGCCCAATTGATCAGCACCTTCCCGGGTTGAAATGCCTGGGGCATATCTTGAACCTGCAAGCACTCAAACGCGGAGCTACGTCTTCATGAGAAAGGAAAGACCTCAGCTACTCCGACATTAAGATGACAATGTCAGAAGTGACATTCAACAGGAAACATTTAAACGGCACAGTTAGAATAAATCCATCAACCAATATGGAAATATCCATGACCCCAAAGAGGGAGTAGAAAAAGTTTTTGAAAACAAACGTTCATGACGATGGTTTGTCACCCTCTGTCATGAAAGCTTTAGCCACAATGTCACGGAGACACAGAGGAAAAGCATTTTTCTGTTCTCCGTGTTTCTGTGCCTCCGTGGCAATTTTCTTTCACGGCAAAGGAAGGAAATATGGCGGTGAGGGAGGGATTCGAACCCTCGATACGGCTACAAACCGTATACTCCCTTAGCAGGGGAGCGCCTTCAGCCTCTCGGCCACCTCACCGGGAACGATGGCTATGTTACCCTGAGCACCTTGAAAAGCAAGTTTTTTTTAACCAGGGAATTTTTTAGCCATCTTCCAAAGCCTCAGGTATGTGCTGTTTCCTGACCCGAAGTTGCAGGAATCTTCCAGACTAAAACAGTACTGAAATTTGAATCAGCGTCAGGATCCCTTTGCTCATTGATGCAGTAGATAAATAAATGATCACTGCTGGGGCTAAACTTGACCATTCCAACGCGATAATCCAGTACTATCTTGTCTTTTTCTACCCATTTGCCGTCAGCATCAATACCCCAAAGCTGCACAAGGCCTGGCTGGTGTTGGTCGTTACTGTCTAGTTTGTTGCCGTAGGTCAGAAAATGATTTTCTGGACCATTAAAATGGACTCCTTTGATCCCGTAGACACCAAGGGTCGGGTTCGTCTGCGCCAGCTTGATCCACTCACCATTCGTTTCACGCCCGAGAATACTGGCGGTGTCCAAACTAGTGCTAAAGGCAAGGTTCCCTGAATGGGAAAACTGGGCATCAAGAATATGATCTGAATGTTTAACCACCAGTTGTTTATGCGGTTTTCCCTGACTGTCCAGGCCCTGAATTTTGAGGTTCCTGCTACTAAGATCAAGGGTCAGTACACTGTCCTCCTGAGCGTTGAAGGCAGCATGGGAAATCCCCATCTGATAATGACCTACCCTTGCTTTCTCAACAAGATTACCTGCCCCATCATTACCCCAAATGCAGGCAAATTCCGAACCAAAGCCATAGCTCAACATCAGGTCCTCTGAGGGGCTGAAGATGATGTCGCTACTGCCAGGGTGCTCAAGGGTTTGAGCTTTATCTGGCCTGCTGCAGTCGAAGACTTTATAGATGACATTGGTCGATCTGTAGATGGTTTCACTGCCGCTGCCCTCTGGTTTATAAAGACTTGCCCGTAACTTACGCCCGGAGGGACTGAATCGAGCATAGGCACAATCCTGCAATTCAGTTTTTACGACCCAGGCACCGTCATCATCGCGGCCAGAAATCAAGGCATTACGATCTTTATCAAGAGTCAACGTGTGTTGGCCGGAGGCATTAATGGACGCATAAACTACGCTTCCCTCATGCTCGTTGAGGTGATTTAACCTACCTTCAGGATGACTGATTTCCCCAATCTGCAACCAATTGCCATCAGCATCGCATCCCATAAAGACTTCCTGGTTACCCTCGGTCAAGATCAGGGCATGCCGCTCATCATCACTGAACTGGACGCTTAAAATCTTGCTGTTGCACTCAATGGTCTTTATTTCCTCCAGACACTTGTTCTCATCATTACAGCTCCAAAAGGTCGCTGTGCTGCCCTCGCACGTCAGTAAACAATTGCTCCTGGCCCCGAAGCATATTTGAACAGAATCCTGCATCGGCCAGTGATGGATCTCTTTATTCTGGGCCAGAGGGGTCCAACGGCCATTGATATCCTCCCCCCATACACTGATTTTACCGGTTTGAACATCCCTGGTTATGATCTTGTCCTGCAAAGGGCTGAAGCCTGCCATCTCTTTAGGGCTTTGTTCATTCCCGGGGGTGTGCTGAAGCGCCACCTTCTCCTGACCAGGATCAATATCTTTACTCTTACTCACCAGGACACTGCCATCGTGGTTGTCACTCAGCATTGTGAGTCCCGACTTATTGAGCTGGTAACGCATGACAGCGTCAGGAGCCAGGGACATCCATTTGTGTTCATCCAGCCATTTGCCATCCGTACCCGGTCGCCAGATGCCAAGGCGATAATCGTCCCTGGAGCAGCCATGGATAACCAGGTCTTGACCCTCTGGGCTGAAACTGGCATCAAAAACACCGTAATTAAAGCTGAACTGAGCTTCTAATCGCAGATAATCTGTCTGGCAGTGGAAGATATCTTCCACCATTGGGTCAATTGTGTTCGGCTGCCTGTTATTGACCGCAACATCCAGTGGCTGTTCATGCTCTTGCATTGCACCGGGCAAACCATCTTTTGATGACTGCTGCATCTTGGAAATAGGCAGCTCGGCAATCTTGCGTTGATCGGTAGTAGTGGTGATACCCGGTTCAGGTGGTAGATCTGGTGTCAACTGTTTCAGCGATGGTGTCGATGCAGGGGCTATCTCGATGCATTTATTAAAGACCTCCGCTGGCCCATGCAGTTTTTTCAGATCCTCATGCAGCTCACCGGCTTCTGATCTGGCCGCTGGCACACTGATTGCTAATGTAGGATGCATGATAAATAACTCCGGTCGTATTGACAAAAAGGGGACTATTCAATGAGGCGATGAGTCAGAAACACCCTTTATTGACTGTCTGACCATTCAGCTTCTGAACTGTAGATCAGCGCATTTGACAAAAGTTCCTGCCTTGAGAGATTTTTTAATTCAGGGTCATGATACCATTTGACCAAATACAGATACAAAAAAGCCTGACAAACTGTCAGGCTTTTTGAAACTGTCTGCCGGAATTATCAAGGTTCCCTTAATCAAATCAGAGATATAAACGACAGTTTAATAATTATCAGTAAGACTCGTAAGATTCAGACTCGTATCCGGACTCGTAACCTTCATCTTCTTCATAAGAGCGACCAGCTCCGCCTTTCTTGTGCTCTTTTTCTTTTTGAATTCTCTGGTAAATTTCTTCCCGGTGAACTGCAACTTCTTTTGGTGCGTTAACACCGATACGAACCTGGTTACCTTTAACACCCAGAACAGTGACAGTGACCTCGTCCCCTACCATCAGTGTCTCTCCTACGCGGCGAGTCAGAATCAGCATTTCAATCTCCTTATTTACATCTCTGTTAAGTCAACAACCGTCAATTCTGAGCACGCTGGTGCATTGGTTAGAAGCTGATGAAATCACCCAAAACGATCGCGTGAAATTACACGACACCAACCCCAGTACAGACATTATTTCACATTAAATTGCCTGACCTTTAAACTGCTTTAGTACTCAGTTCAAAGTAATGAAGTATATGCCAGCTCAACCGTTCATGCTTAAGAATTACTCAGCAAACCCAGTCTAGTCACCAAGTTCAAGATTTCCATTCGTATTTCTACCTGCCGGAAATGGTTATTGGGCTTGATAACTCTACGCGCTTTACTTTTGACTGCTTTTGAATACCTGTTGCTCTTTCCACCCTCGCTATTTCAGGTGGGTTTGGAGCGGAAGAGCCCCCTTACGAGGCTCACGATTTTAATTATGTTGACGTTTTAGACCCCATTATCTTCCATTGGTTCCCTGTCCAGCTGAAAAGCCGAGTGGAGCGCCCGAACAGCGAGCTCCAGGTATTTCTCTGCAATGATAACGGAAACCTTGATTTCGGACGTTGAGATGATCTGAATGTTAATCCCTTCAGCCGCCAGCGCTTCAAACATCTTGGTGGCTACCCCCGCATGGGAGCGCATGCCAACGCCGACAATGGAAACCTTGGCGATTTTCATATCACCGTGGTATTCACGGGCTTCGAGCTCTTTAACAATCTGCTCAACCACCACTTTTGCCCGCTCATAATCATTACGATGAACGGTAAAGGTGAAATCGGTGGTTTTGTCCTCAGCCGTATTCTGGACAATCATATCCACTTCAATATTGGCCCGGCTGACCGGCCCCAGAATCCGGGATGCCACACCGGGAATATCGGGCACGCCCTTAATGGTCAGCTTGGCTTCATCTCGGTTGAATGCGATGCCGGAAACTACCGGTGATTCCATGGCGATACCCTCATCCAGTGTAATCAGTGTTCCAGGACCATCCTGGAAGGTGTGCAGAACTCTCAGGTTAACATTGTATTTGCCAGCAAACTCGACAGCCCTGATCTGCAGGACCTTGGAGCCCAGACTGGCCATTTCCAGCATTTCTTCAAAGGTGATCTTGTCCAGCCGGCGGGCTCCCTCAACCACTCGCGGGTCAGTGGTGTAAACACCATCGACATCCGTGTATATCTGGCATTCATCAGCGTTCAGGGCCGCTGCCAGGGCTACTGCCGTGGTATCCGAACCTCCCCGCCCCAGGGTGGTGATATTATTTTCTTCGTCACGCCCCTGGAAACCGGCCACCACAACCACACGCCCCAATTCCAGGTCCCTGACGATATGCTCGGTATCAATGCGCTGGATGCGGGCCTTGGTATGGACACTGTCAGTAACAATAGCTACCTGACTACCGGTATAGGACGTCGCAGGGCAGCCCCGCTCATTCAGGGCCATACTCAAAAGACCGATGGTCACCTGCTCGCCCGTCGAGAGGATAACATCCATCTCCCGTGGCGTCGGCTGTGACTGCATGGATCGGGCAAGCTCCACCAGTCGGTTGGTTTCACCACTCATGGCAGAAACCACAACGACCACGTCGTGCCCCTGTTCGCGGAACCCTTTGACCTTATCAGCAACACCCTGAATGCGTTCAGTGGTGCCTACCGAGGTGCCGCCAAATTTCTGTACTATTAGCGCCATTTTATTCGTTCTACTTCAATCAGCCATGACCCGGAGGCTGACCGGGAATAGAGCGCCTTACTGCGAACACTATTCCCGGACAGCCTCCTGATGATCAAGCTTCCCTGTACCAGCTTCCTGCTGCAACAGCCCAACATAATTTACAGAATACAGACATTCAGAAGCCGGACAGCAAAAGCTGCCATCTCTATCATTCAGAGGATGGCAGAATGTACCATGAATCCCCCCCGGGGTGTATGCCTCAAAGCAATAAAAAACGGGCTGACCCAAAGGGAACAGCCCGCTTTTACGCTGACTTGTCAGAATAGGTGACTGCTCCCCGCCCTATCGGGCGAGGCTTCTGATTTCTCAGGCAGCAACCGACAGTACGCCGGATTTACGCTTGCCTCCATCAGCAGAAACGGACAGTCCTTCCGCTTTTAATTTCAAAATGCCCTGATTCTGGATGTTCTTCGCTGCATTCACATCCCGATCATGGGCTGCACCACACGGACAGACCCATGTTCGGATAGTCAACGGCATCGTTTCCTGTTTTAAACCACAACAAGAACAGGTTTTCGAGGATGCAAACCACTGATCTATCTTCACCAGATGTTTGCCCTCCTGCTTGGCCTTGTATTCCAGCTTGGTCAACAGGGAATGCCAGCCAGCATCAGCAATAGAACGGGCAAGACGCTTGTTCTTCAGCATGTTTTTGACCTTTAGCGTTTCCACAATCACCGCTTGGTTTTCGTCAATGAGTTGTCTGGAAAGTTTGTGCTGAAAGTCGTTACGGGCATTGGCTACATGTTCATGAGCCTTTGCCACCAGTAAACGGGCTTTAGCCCTGCCCCTGGAGCCTCTCTTGCATCGGGACAGGGCTTTTTGTTTACGCTTCAGGTTACGTTGAGCATTCTTGAGGAAGCGGGGATTGCCGGTCTTATGGCCGGTACTGGTGATAGCCAGATCAGCAATCCCCATATCAATACCAAGAACCTGTGATGCATTCAGATCGGTTAGTGGGTTTGGCTGCGCCAATCCATCATCGACCAGGATTGAGGCATAATACTTGCCGGTTGTTGTCTTGCTCAGGGTGATGGATTTCACCTTGCCGGTGATCTCTCTGTGTACTCTTGCCTTGATGGGCAGACACTTGGGAACCTTGATCCAGTTTTCACCAACAGCGACAGACATGCAGTGATAGCTACTCTGCTTGCCTCTCTTTGATTTGAATCGGGGAAATCGGGCTTCCAGTTTTGGATTAAAGAAGTTCTGGAAAGCGGTATCCAGGTTAATAATGGCCTGCTGCAAAGCAATAGAATCAGCATTCTTCAACCATGAGTACTTCCGGCTTTTCTTGGCCGTTGCCAGCAATGGCTTTAGGTGCTTCCTTGGTGAAAGGTTTTGATTCCGCACCTTGTAGTAGTGAGTCTTGATAGCCAGAGCCTTATTCCAGGCGAATCGGACAGCATCAAACTGACGGTTGAGAAAATCCGCCTGCTCTGCTGTTGGATAGATTCGTACTTTGGTGGCTCTCAGCATGGTTTGATATTTGAGTGCTCATTAATATAATCGTTATATTACTAGCTATTAATGGTCATTATCAAGTGAGTGCGCAAAACAAAGATTTGTTAAAAGACTACCTTCGACGCAGGCATAGTGTAACCAAGCTGGTTGTTCATTTAGTGTTCACTACAAAGTACAGACGCAAGCTGTTTGATGGGTACATGATTCAACAATTACGTGATGCGTTCGAGAGTGCCTGCGTAAAATTGGAGTGTGATTTGCTGGAAATGGATGGAGAGAAAGACCATGTCCATTTACTGATTGCCTACCCACCGAAACTGGCTGTCAGTGTCATGGTAAACAACCTGAAATCAACATCATCAAGGCAATTGCGAATATTGAACACCCACCTTACGACTCAAAGTAAATCAGGCCGGTTATGGTCAAGGGCGTACTTTGCTTGCAGTGCAGGAGGGGCGACTATCGAAACTCTCAAAGAGTACGTGAATAGTCAGAGTACGCCTGATTGATAGTGCAAACCTGATGGCGGAAGGCTCTACGCCTTCCCGTCTTATATCCCCGCCCGATTGGGCGAGGGTTTACGACGATTTTGCTAACCATCCTGACAAAACCGCTTACAACCGTGCTTCCAGCCACCCTTTAATAGACGACAACGCTTTTTCAAGATTCTCTGGCTGAGAACCACCACCCTGGGCAAAATCAGGACGACCACCGCCTTTGCCACCCAGCTGCTCAGCCACCATCTTCAGCAGGTCACCCGCCTTGACACGTCCGGTCAGATCTTTGGTCACGCCGGCAGCCAGAGGCACCTTGCCATCCGCTTTGGTGGCCAGGAAAACGATACCAGAGCCCAGTTTGTTCTTCAGCTGGTCAACCATGTCGCGCAATGATTTGGGATCAACACCCTCAAGCTCCGTCGCCAGCAGCTTAATGCCATTTACCTCAACCGCCTGAGACACTAGATCAGAGCTGCCAGCGCTGGCCAGCTTTTGCTTCAGTTGCTGCAGCTCTTTTTCCAGATTCTTGCTCTGGGTAACCAGCGCCTGCAATTTGGCGTCGAGACTTTCCGGTTTGGCTTTCAGCACACGACAAGCGTTGTTCAGCTCGGCAAAGCGCGTCTGCACAAAAGCTTCAGCACCCGCACCGGTCACCGCTTCGATACGACGCACACCAGCGGCAATGCCACTTTCCGCAACAATTCGGAACGCACCAATATCTCCAGTGCGACTGGCGTGAATACCGCCACACAGTTCGATGGAGAAGTTATCAGTGCCCATGGTCAGTACTCGCACTTCGTCCGCGTACTTTTCACCAAACAATGCCATGGCTCCCTTTGCCCTGGCTGCGTCCATATCCATCAGTTCAGTCTGTACCGGAGTGTTGGCACGAATCTGTTCATTCACCAGCGCTTCAATGGCCTTTAACTCTTCCGGCTTTACCGCTTCAAGGTGAGAGAAGTCAAAGCGCAGACGCTCCGGATCAACCAGAGAACCTTTCTGGGTTACATGATCACCCAGCACCTGTCTCAGGGCCGCATGCAGCAGATGCGTTGCCGAGTGATTCAGTGAGGTAGCATGACGCTTGTCAACATCAACATCAGCGGATACTTCAGCGCCAGACTTCAGTTCACCGGAAACCACTTCGACAATATGGAGGTGGTGATCACCCTGTTTCCGGGTATCCACAACACGTACAGAACCGGTGGCAAAATTCAGCAGGCCGGTATCACCTACCTGGCC
The DNA here is from genome assembly GCF_002864045.1 of Endozoicomonas acroporae. Lineage (GTDB taxonomy): Bacteria > Pseudomonadota > Gammaproteobacteria > Pseudomonadales > Endozoicomonadaceae > Endozoicomonas > Endozoicomonas acroporae. Next base: position 72,777 of record NZ_PJPV01000074.1, on the reverse strand, counting down.
GCCAGACTCCGCATAGAATGGCGTCTGTTCCAGAATAACCGTTGCCTGCAGGCCTTCATTGATCTGTTCTACCTGCCCACCACCCACAAACAGGGAGTGAACGCGAGCCTTACCTGCCGTGTTCTCGTAGCCGGTAAAAGCGGTTGAGCCTTCGATCACCAGCTGGTCGTTGTAATCAACACCAAACTTGCTGGATGCACGGGCACGCTCACGCTGAGCCTCCAGTGCCTGTTCAAAACCCTCAATATCCACTGTCAGCTCACGCTCACGGGCAATGTCTTCCGTCAGATCCACCGGGAAGCCGTAGGTATCATACAACGTGAACAGGGTTTCACCGGAGATCACATCCCCCTGCCCACTGGCCTTCAGAGCAGCAATGCTCTCTTCCAGCAGTTTCATCCCTTTATCCAGGGTACGGGTAAACTGCTCCTCTTCCTGCAGCAGAACCCGCTCGATGTGCGCCTGGTTCTTTGCCAGATCCGGATAAGCGTCACCCATCACCTGCACCAGTGAACCCACCAGCTTATAAAAGAAGGATTCTTTGGCCCCCAGCTTGTGGCCATGACGACAGGCACGGCGGATAATCCGGCGCAGCGTGTAGCCCCGGCCTTCATTGGAGGGCATAACGCCATCACTGATCAGAAAACTGCAGGAACGGATATGGTCAGCAATAACCCGCAGGGACGCTTCCGTGGTGGCAACGCCACCGATAATCTCAGAAGCATCGTTCAGCAGAGACTGGAACAGATCAATCTCGTAGTTGCTGTTGACATGCTGCATCACTGCCGCAATACGCTCCAGGCCCATGCCGGTATCAACCGATGGCCTGGGCAGTGGTTGCATGTCACCGTCGGCCTGACGGTTGTACTGCATAAATACGATATTCCAGATTTCAATAAAGCGATCACCGTCTTCTTCTGGCGTACCCGGACGGCCACCCCAGATATGATCACCGTGATCATAGAAAATTTCGGTACAGGGGCCACAGGGGCCAGTATCGCCCATCTGCCAGAAGTTATCGGAAGCGTAAGGCGCGCCCTTGTTATCGCCAATGCGGATAATATCCTCCGCTGCGATACCAATGTCGTTTAACCAGATATTGCAGGCTTCATCGTCAGAGGCATAGATGGTGACGCAAAGACGTTCTTTAGGCAGTTTCAGCGTGCCGGTCAGAAAGTTCCAGGCAAAGTGGATCGCTTCTTTCTTGAAGTAATCACCAAAACTGAAATTACCCAGCATTTCAAAGAAGGTGTGGTGACGGGCGGTATAACCGACGTTATCCAGGTCATTGTGCTTGCCCCCGGCACGTACACACTTCTGGGAAGTGGTGGCACGTTTGTAGTCACGCTGCTCACGCCCCAGGAAAGTGTCTTTGAACTGGTTCATCCCGGCATTGGTAAACAGCAGGGTTGGGTCGTCATGGGGTACCAGAGAGCTACTGGCAACCACTTCATGGCCGTTTTCCCTGAAGTATTCCAGAAAAGCAGAACGTATTTCGTTAGTCTTCATATACAGTTCCCACCGGGGGAGTTATCTCTTGACAGCCATGAGCGGAAAAGGCCGCTCACTCCCAAACACAAAAATGGCAGCTCAATCACAATGAGCAGCCTTTTCACAGTAAATTTACGCAAACCGGGGATTATATAGGAATGGCGGGAAAAAATGATCACTTCGCCCCATCATTAACAGGCTTTTTACCGGGCTTTTTTCACTGACAGCCTGAATGAGCACCAGAGCGGGACTGCTCAAGTATGCGCAGAGAGCGCGAATCTTCATCCCTTCGCTGGCCTTTGCGTGCCCATAAATAGCGGTCACAATAGACTTGAACCAGGGCCTCCATCAGCTGACGATTAGTGTTTTCACCCAACTCGCCCAGCGCTCTTGCTGCCACTTCAGCGGTACACAAGTGCTGCTCCTGACGATTGCGTCGGAGACGGTAGATGGATGGCTCTTCAGGCTGCAAGCTCAGTACATTCAAACCGTGCAACCAGGGGCTTTGACGATACATTTTCCTGGCCTGTTGCCAGGTTGCATCAATGATAATGAAGGCAACCTTACGTTCACTCCCGGAATTATAATGCCACTGCCTGTTATTACCCTGGGCTTCTACCGCATATTCCCTCGGAAACAACAGCACTGGCAACCAGTCCGGATCGTCCAGCAGTTCCAACAACACCTTATCCGGTGAGGTCCGGCTCCAGTTGAATATGCGGGTTCCGGGTATCGCCGCCTGAATCAATTTGCCCGTATTGGTTGGCTTATCAAACTCTTTATCGTGGGTAATCAGCCAGAAACAGGCAGCAGACTCTGCCTTTGGGATTAACCGGCAAATACAGGCATACTCTGGCAATCGGCACTGATGACAATCACCCTTCACAGCAGGCATTAGGTTAAGACACCTTTTTTGTGAGATTGGTGGTTATGAAGAGGAGAAAGCAGAGTATATCTGGCTCATGGAGAAGCCGCGCTGGGCCAGAAAGCGGGTCTGCCGGGCTCTTTCTTTATGGTCCCGGGGTGCAGAGGCACCAAACTTTCGCTCTTTTACCGCTTTTGCCCGTTCATCCCAGTGATCGTCCTGCTCCAGCAGGTATTGACCGACCAACTCGCTATCAACCCCTTTCTGAAACAGTTCCGATTTAATACGAACCGGACCGTAGCCCCGCTGTTGACGACTGTAGACAAAACTTTCAACAAAGCGGTCATCACTTTGCAACCGCTCTTCCCGCAAGCGGGTAAGCGCATCAAATACCAGTTCCCGGGGAAAACGGCCCGAGAGTTTTCGGGCCAGTTCGGTAAAACCATGTTCCCGTCGGGCCAGTAGATCCATGGCAGCCCGACGGACATCGTTTACCGATTGAATGACATCAGCAGACATTCAATTACTCAGCCAGCAGCTCGTCCTGCTGCACACTTGCCGCTGCATCGCCGTCACCTTTTTTGCCAGCACTTTTTCCGGCGTCAGCTTCGGCTTTTTTTGCAGCGTCCTTCTCCGGGGTGCTCATTAACTCAGCACGGATCTGGGCTTCGATTTCAGCCGCCACTTCCGGATTATCAGAAAGATACTGGGCAGCATTGGCTTTACCCTGGCCAATCTTGGTTCCTTTATAGGCATACCAGGCACCGGATTTGTCCACCAGCTTCAGCTTGACACCCAGATCAATCACTTCGCCCATGTGGTAGATGCCCTGACCGTACAGAATCTGGAATTCAGCCTGACGGAATGGTGGCGATACCTTGTTCTTCACCACTTTAACGCGGGTTTCGTTACCGATCACCTCATCGCCCTGCTTCACCGAACCGGTACGACGGATATCAAGACGTACAGAAGAGTAGAATTTCAGCGCGTTACCGCCGGTAGTGGTTTCCGGGTTGCCGAACATCACACCGATCTTCATACGGATCTGGTTAATGAAGATAACCATGCAGTTGGTCTGTTTGATGGAACCGGTCAGCTTACGCAGTGCCTGAGACATCAGACGGGCCTGAAGACCAACGTGGGAGTCCCCCATATCACCTTCAATTTCAGCCTTGGGTACCAGGGCAGCGACAGAGTCAACCACGATAACATCGACGGCACCGGAGCGAACCAGCATATCGGTGATTTCCAGCGCCTGTTCACCGGTATCCGGCTGGGAGACGTACAGGTCATCCACATTTACACCCAACTTACCGGCGTATTGTGGGTCCAGGGCATGCTCAGCATCAACAAAGGCACAGGTGGCGCCGTGCTTCTGAGCCTGAGCAATAACGCTCAGGGTCAGCGTGGTTTTACCGGAAGATTCAGGACCGAAGATTTCAATAACACGGCCTTTTGGCAGGCCACCAATACCCAGGGCTATATCCAGTTGCAGAGAACCGGTAGAAATTGCGGGAATTGCTTCCTGCTTCTGATCCCCCATCCGCATGATGGCACCTTTACCAAACTGCCGGTCAATCTGGCCAAGTGCTGCTGCCAACGCTTTTTTTCTGTTATCATCCATTTTTTCACGCCCTCAGTTCGATTCTGATTTCATCAGGAACAGCTCAACAAGTAATACTGTATATTTAAACAGATACTGGATGTTTGTCCAGTATATTTATCGCTTCGACAGGAAGGATTTTTTTTTCAGGCTAACGTTTCTCAGGTCAACAGGGTCAGAACACCCAGCAACGCCTGAACAACCGTTTGCGCCCTGATCTGATCACGATCACCCTCAAAATGGAAGTGCCTTGCAGCGGTTTCCTGACCGGTACTCCAGGCAATCCAGACGGTTCCCACAGGTTTTTCCGGTGTCGCCCCCCCCGGTCCGGCAACACCGGTCACGGCTATAGAGATGTCCGTTGCCAGCAGCTTGCGGACACCCCGGGCCATGGCGATAGCTACCTGCTCACTGACCGCACCGTACTTATTCAGCAACACTGTCGGCACATGCAGGAGATTGGCCTTTACGCCATTGGCATAGCAGATGACACCACCGTCAAACCAGGCCGAGCTTCCCGGCAACACGGTCAGGGCATGACCAATACCACCACCGGTACAGGATTCAGCGGTCGACAGGGTCCAGCCCCTGGACATCAGGAGTTCAGCAATTTCACTGACAATGGGGGACGTAGCAGAATGCAGTGTAGGTTCCATGGTCACTCGCCAGTACGGTTATCAGAGGAGCCAATCAGGATAGGATGTTATAACACGATTAGAGGGAAGTCTTCACAAGTTATCATTGAATGCCCCATTGGACAGCACTGTTGTCTCGGGGAACATGCTTTGCCCCGGAGCATCGGAGCAAAGCATTCTCTCTCTATTCAAACTCCTTCAAACTCTCCACCGTTATGGCATAGACAACGTCAGTGTACTCGGAGGTATTATTTTCAACCTTGATCACTCCTTCCAGCCAGTAAGGGGTATAGCCCGCCTCTGTGACTTTAATACCCTGGTCATAGCGGACAAAAATGGTCTGGTTGGGTGGCGGTGGCGGTACATGAATACAGGCTCCCAGGGTTGGCACCAGCAACAGCTCTGTGGCTGATTGATCCTTGCCAATATTCAGCGGCACCAGGTAACCGGGAATTTTGACCCGTTGCTGATTCATACTTTCTACCGGAATCTTGCCCAGCTCATCAATATATTCAATAGCCTCTTCCTGACTGATTTCACCCGCCTCATATTTACGGACAATTTCCTCATCCACCGGCGGCATCAGGTCATCCCAGTTGATCTCTTTGAACGCAGGCTTTTCGGTGCTTGCAGCCATGGCAAAGTTCACCGGCATAAAAGCCAGCATAAGCACCACGGCCATCCAGCCAGGGTGCGGTCTTCCTGCTATCATTATTTGCTCTCCTACAGCCTGACCGTCAGACCATCCGCCAATGAATTTTTATAGGCCCGCCAGGCAGGCACTGCACCCAGTATGGTCGCCGAGATAACAATGGCGACCGCCAGAATCCACTCAAACATCCCCGGTAAGGCAATGGTAATGTGCAAACCCAGCTGCATTTGCAATACCGGTTGAATGGCGAACAGCATTCCATACATCAGCAAGAAACCCAATAGCGTGCCAGTGATGGCATAAATCAGGGACTCGGTCATCATCAGGGTAAAGATATGCCAGGGCCGGGCACCTACTGAACGGAGAATGGCCATCTCTCTGCGCCGCTCATTAAGCGACGTCAGAATGGTGGTCAGCATGCCCACCAACCCCGCAATCACCACCATCACGGAAACCGCCAGCAATGCCTTTTCCGCTGAACCCACCAACTGCCAGAGTTCTCCCAGGGCGACCCCCGGCAAAATAGCCGTCAGCGCTTCCTGGCGATACTCATTCACTGCCCGCTGGTACCGAAAGGCCGCCACCCGGGACTTCAAACCAACAAAATAGGCGGTGATGCTGGATGGTTGCAAATCCATGAGCCGTGCCCTGTCGGCAGAAACCGAGAACAGTGCATTAGGTGCGGCCCCATTGACCCAGTCTATGTGCAACGCCTCAATCCCCTCCAGAGAGATCATTACCACTCGGTCCATAGGGGTGCCGGTGGGCTTTAACACACCAGAAATCCTGAAGGGTTTATCCTGATGCGTCTGCAGGCTCCGACTTTCAACACCGTGACTGAGCACTATTTCCTGACCAGCCTGATAGCCAAGAACCGCCGCCACTTCAGAACCAATCACCGCATCATAGAGATCATCAAACGGCTTACCATTTTTGAAACTGATGGGCTGATCATCACCAAAACGGAAGTGTTCAAACAGGGTTTGAGCGGTACCCACCACGCGATAACCTTGATGAGAGTCCCCCAGGGCAATAGGGATAGTCCAGGCGACCGCCTTATTGGAGGACAGTTCCTGGTAGGTTTCCCAGGTAATGTTATTGGTCGCATTACCCAGATGGAACACCGAATAGAGCAGCAGATTAAGCGAACTGCTGCGGGCACCAACCACAAGATCGGTACCGGACACGGTACTGGTAAAACTGTTCCGGGCCTCAACCCGTACCCTTTCCACGCCCAGCAACAAAGCTACGCTGATGGCAATGGAGAAAATGGTCAGCAATGCCGTGGTTTTGCGATTACTCAAACTTTTCACCGCCAGATGAAGTATTGACATTACACCACCTCCGGCTGGCCTAAAGGCCGATATTGACTGGCCCGGTTAGTTTCATTCAAGGCCACAGAGCGATCAAACAAGGCTTCCAGGGCAGAATCATGGCTGACAAAAACCAGCGTACTGCCAGCAGCCTCACACTCCGCAAACAACAGACGTATGAATGCCTCACGGGTATCGCTGTCCAACGCCGAGGTGGGCTCATCTGCAATCACCAGATCAGGACGGCCAATCAACGCTCTGGCTGCCGCCACTCTCTGCTGTTGGCCGATACTGAGTTCCGTCACTGGCCTCTGCAGCAACTGGGGATCGGTCAGCTCCAGATGGTTTAGCAGTCGAATCGCTTCCTGCCTGGCATCAACGCCCATGGATTGCACATTTTCACGGCGCTTGCTGGCAAACCCCAGCGGCAGTGTGACATTGTCAACTACTGAAAGGTAAGGGATCAGGTTGAACATCTGAAAAATAAAACCGATATGATTGGCCCGGAAATGATCCCGGCGTGCCGGGGAGAAACGACCAATGTCGTTTCTCAGCACAGAGACAACACCGGCAACCGGTGTGAGCACGCCGCCCAGAAGCCCCAACAGCGTCGTTTTACCCGACCCTGAAGGCCCCCGGATAAACACCTTCTCACCCTGATGGATTAACAGCTCCGGTATATCCAGAACCACAGTTCCCGGCTGCCAGCCGAACTGGACATCCTTTAGATGAATCACCGGTTGACCGAGACTGCTCATATCAGAAGCGCACCTCTGGTCGCTCACGGTTCATCTGACCCGCTATCTGGCCAGCATCGGTAAAGCCCTGAACCTGCAACTGTTCACTGTTTGCAAACCGCTGAAACAGTCGGGTCGAGATGCTATTGAGCCCGGCAATATTGGCACACTCATAAACATAAGTAGCGGCAATATCCATATGTGCTGACTCATGGTGACCATCGCCATGGTGGTCGTCATGTTCATGCTTGTCATGGTGGTGTCCATCTGCATCACCATGATGATCTTCTCCATGCTCACCGCTGGCCGAAGCCGATGCCGATTGCAACGTGCAGGACGCCGCTGGCGCAAAAGACCATAAATCATCTTTTTCCAGTTCCAGCAGGGCATCTTTAAGTTGCCTGCGCTGAGCGTCCGAACGGATGGATTCAAAACCAAGAATATCAAACCCCGGCGTTTCCAGTTCAATATGAACCTGACGACCTTCAATGGCAAAATTCAAATGACCGGCTCCATGTACATGGGCTCCGGCATGACGATGCCCATCAGCGGCAACACCTGCTGTTATCAAGGCACAGGCAACAGCGGCCACTTTTGCAACACAACGCATACACAATTCCTGAAAGAAAGAAATAAATAAGTGATGAACCATCAAACTTCAGAGCTAGCAGGCGGTGCGCGGGTGTGTCTTTTGGTTGGCGTGGAAGAATGGATTGATAAGCGATAGGGACGGTCGTTAAGTACCGCAGCAAACCGCACCTTTACTTTGCACCAATGAACGGTTGAAGTGGCTTGAGACACCAGCATACAGGCCGATGAATGTAGGTGCTCATTGTGCTGGTGATCACTGGCATCATCAACCATCGAAATAACTGGATACTGCCAGAATATTTCAGATTGCTGATTTTCCTCCAAAGCGGTATGAACGTGACTCAGTGTGTAGTGCACCACCAGCAGATAGACAGCCACCATAAGAAAAGACAGCAATTGTTTGCTCTCTTTTCCACGGTCTGTCCAGCAAAGGCTGATGGTCATCTTCTGCGATTCCTTTCGGTATTGCCCTCACCCTGTTCCGGAGGGACCAGCACCCAATCTAAAATGCAAATCGTTATAACATAACGTACATCAAATCACCAAAACATAATGCCAAAGTAGTGTATTTGATCAGGCATCAGGACCGCAGCAGCATCCGGTCATTTTACCTGGTGAACCAAACATCTGATTTGTTGTCAATAAGTCCCAATGACGGAGGGGGGGAGCCCTGACGGTCATTTTACAGATTTATTCTTTTCAAGGTTTTTTTAATGCCTGACCAGAGGAGTTGGTGTATATGTTTTTTTATCCTGCCCATTCCACTCCCGTTGACTCTGGCAAGGTTGAGCCACCGCCGCTCAATAAAGATAAAGCCCCTGCTCACCGGTCATCCGAAGAAAAAACTTCAATATTATTCCGAACCACCAGTGGTGCCTGCTTCAGGTGCAGGCCAGCTGACGCTGATCTGTTGCCGCAGCTGTATTGCTTCCCGTGTTCAAATTTAACCAGCAAGACAATCAAGTCGCGTGACTCAAGTAAAATTTATGATCCTTCCCATGTTATTGAAAGCGCACCCTACCCGCCGGAGAGCGCTCAGGGTGATCAGCATTGCGGGGTCATAGACCTGGCAAGGCAGTCGCCATCTACACTACCTCACCAAGACGACAATAATGCCTTGCCCCTGCCCGCTGACATTCGATGTGCCAGAAAATTTTGTCCTGAGGTTAATCGGTTTGCACAGTGCCAGGTGTTGACTGAGTTGTCGAAAAGCCTGGAGGTTGCTTGTGCCAGAGGCGTAATGCTGAATAATTTGAAGGGCGCTGAAGATTCTCCTCCGGGCATCGAATGCGGCCAGTGGCTGTCTCTGCATGAACTGCCTGCCCATTACCATAATGACGATGAACATCCCGCCCGGACGTTGGCATCTGTTGTCAATAAGCCCGGGGTCAACCCGCTGATACTGCCTGAGCCAACCACTGCAACCAGCGAGACTGAAGGAGCAACAGCAGCGGTACTGGCAACTCCGACCATAGCCTATGCCCAGTACGAAGCCATGGTTAAACAGTTTGGGGAGGTACTCAATGGCTTCGCCGGGCTAAGGCGTGCCTATCAAAACCAGACCGATAGCATCGATGAACTGTGCAGAGCCATTGTTAGCCAGCAATCACAAATACAGAAGCTTGAGCTGGAACTACAAATCCACAAAGCAACCACCGGCAACGGCGTTTTACTCTGGAAGATACCCGGTTTCAAAAATGAGTTGGATAAGATCAGGAGTGGTGATAGTCAACAACTCATCAGTCCCTTGTTTCATTCAGTTAAAGGACATGCATTATGTGCACGAATTTATCTTACTGGTGATAGCGCAGATCAGGATCGGGATATCGGTCTGTCCATTGGGCTTATGCCATCGCTTTATGATCCGATACAGTCTCAGCAATTTGCCGGATCTATTGTATTTGAAATCCTTGGCAGGAGCGGTGTGGTGATACACAGTGATGTCATTCTTATTGTTGAAAACGTAATCAGGCATCCAAACCCGGAAAATAATCCAGAGACTTATGTCGACTGTATTTCTATAAGCCAGAAAAAGATGATGGACGAATGCCTGGTAGACGGCGACCTCTTTATCAGATGCGGGCTTTAGCAATAAAAAACTATATAGACCGGTTGCCTGTCAAAATGAGCGCCGGTCAATAAACGGCAGAGGATCGTCTGATTTACTCAGACCATTTTTCATGGCAATGCGCTGGTTTTTACGCCCCAGCAGGCGTGCCTGAACCCAGCGCTCCCAGCGCAGGGCTTTCCAGGTGTCGGCTTTCCAGGTTTTTCTGAACAGGTATTTGGCTGCGGCAACGGCATCCGGCGATTGCCTGCAAATCGTTTGGGCAAGCTGTTCTGCTGCCGCCATCGGGTCATCAGCCAACCGGCTGATCAAACCGAACTCGTGCCCCTCCCGGGCAGTGAATTTACGCCCGGTTATGGTCAGCTCCTGGGCAATATCAATACGGGTCAGCCGGGAGAGTGTAACCATACCACTCATATCGGGAATCAAGCCCCACTTCATCTCCATAATGGCAAGGCTGGCATCCGCCCTGGCAATGCGATAATCCGTGGCCAGGATAATCTGCATCCCACCACCAAAGCAGTTACCGTGAATAACGGAAACAACCGGGACCGGCAGATCTCGCCAGCAATGGGCTATCTCCTGGGCAATGTTCAGTTTGGTCCACGGCAATTTAAGAAAGACTTTTGCCACTATGCCCGGGTCTTTGTTGACGGCCTGAAAATCCAGTCCTGAGCAAAAAGAGGAGCCATTCCCGGAGAGAATCACGCAGCGGATCGAGCGATCCTTCCGGATTTTTTTTGCGGTAGCAATCATGTCACGAAACATGGCCATATCCAGGCCGTTATGCTTCTCAGGACGGTTCATGGTGACGTAGGCAATGCGATCTTTCACTGCAAAGAGCACACGGGTTTGATCAGACATGGGAACCTCAACAGCAGCCGGTAATTATTATTCTCGGAGTGAATCATTCCATAAAACGGCTGCTGTCGCAAAAGCACATGATCCGCCGATCAGACATGAAACCGGTCAGTGATCACAGAATAGTCCGGGAATAGGTGTCTGGGTAATGTTGTATTTTCCCTCAAGATCACGATAAACAATGGCACTCCAGATCGTGCCATTTTCCAACTGGAACTCCAGCGCGTAATTCACCCCATTAACAATCTGAGAATGCACCGCCAGCATTTTTTTCAGTTTGGCCGATTTCTCCACTCCCTTGACCACCAGCTTTACCGCCTTCAGAACCTCTGGAGTAACTTCAGATTTTGTCCAGCCACCGGGCAGGTTGTCTTTGGCCTGACAGATGGCTTCAGCAGTTTTATTATCGACCACCGGCTTGTCATACGGTGGTTCACATCCCATAAGCATGATTGCCACATACAGCGCACAGATCATTTTTACTTTCATTGGCAACACCCCATCTTGACCATGACTGAAACAGTTTACTGCACAAATAGCGGTAAGTAGTTGGCCAAATGGAATCGTATATTTCTGGCTAAGTGGGCAGTTACTATGCAAGGCGCAACGTAGGGAGCATAGCCGTAGCTATGTGACCGGAGTTGCAACGCCGCACGACTGCATGGATGCAGGAGCTAGAGCAACGCAGGAGCAGTTGCCGGGAGTGACTGCCCACTTAGTCAGAAATATATGATTTCATTTGGTTAACTACTTAATGTGTTTGACCGGATTATATGCACACCAGAAGGAGAAGGTGTCCTATATCACGGTTCTATCCAGTCAAGAAAAAACTTTGCCACGGAGTCACGGAGAATAGAAAAAAACTTTTACTCCTTGGCAATCCGTGGCAAAAGGAGGAAGTTAATCAAATCAGGCATTGATGACGTTAACAACATAGCTGCCAGTCATCATAATACCGGTTAAACACTTTTGGCTGCCTATGATCGCCCTGTTTTCTCCGTTTTCTTCATTGTGTACAGTTTAGATAAGGCAGCTGCCTCTCTAATTTTTGTTATGCCACACAGCTGTGTGACACACTCTTTTAGCTGCTCATTGTTAAGCACTTTATCGACTATTTGTTTGAGCGACATGAACTCCTTGTAGCCGGGGTCACCCTCTTTCAAACGATAATGGGCTTTTTCAAAGGCCACGACCATCTCAACTCTTTGCTTAAGAGAAGACATGGAGTCTTCAGCTGGCCTTTTGATTTTCCTGCGACCATGAGCAGGCAGAGGTGGTGAAGCGTCCTGACCAGCCTGTGATTTCAGCAGTTTTGATGCCTGTCTTTGCATGTAACTCGTGATCTTGGCTTCATAAGTTATGGCCAGCTCTTCTATCACTTTCTTAACTTCAACTTTGCTGTTTTTCTTTAAGGACTGGATAAGTTCATCCCGGTTTTCGCGGAAAACTTTGCAGATAAAGTTATATTGATAATAACTCAGCACCTCCACGCTTATATTCTGGCGTAAAGTAGCAGTTCTGAATTCGGCTCGTGATTTGGCTGGAAGAGCGTCCAGAAATTCATAAAATAAAAAACCTTCTGGTGGCTTGCACTGTCGGAGAAAATTTTTTTCTACAGCATCAAAGATATGCTGAAAGTTTTCGCCTTCAAACACACATGCATACTGTTCCTGGCAATGTTGCTTAAACTCTTGCGCAATGGAATAGTCGATTGTTGAAGCTCCATCGGACTGCAGGTATTTATTTAAACGTGAATAGATTCCTCTGGCGTTCTCTCTGATGACATCTTGTAACAGGCTATTGAGTTTCTTATTGAGGAAATTTTCAACAGGTATTTTTATACCCCTGGACGCTAAGATGATGGCACGGGGAGGATTCATATACTTCTGTACAGTGCACTGGGCTGCATAGTCACTGAGTGCGAGTGATTTACTCTGCAGGCTGGCCGCTATCCAGGCTGGAAGAGGCGGAGTGATAACGGAAACAACACGGCTTAGCAAACTTGTTGTCCAGGAACCTACCCGTGCACCAGACACCAAAACCTGACCCATATTCAGACTGATGGAGGTATCGTACATTCTCACACAGCCTTTGGCCCTGGCTGATGTCGACGAGCCTTTAGGCCCGGATGGTTTTTTCCCTGCTTTTTTGGTGCTCGCCCCTGAACCATCGTTCGGTTGTCTTTGCGGGGGGCTACTTCTTTGTATACTGTTCATCGGCACCACCTGTGTGCATTTTGCGATAGCAAATTGTGTCTTTGTTATTGTTGGAATAATTCTTCAACTATGGCCGCAACAAAACGTCAACAGAACCTGGCCTTTTTTCATTAACAAGACATCATCCGAATCAAAATGGCATATTTTTCAGGAACTCCTCAAACGAAGGCTTGGGAATGTTACCCGCAGCATCAGGCTTTAAGTTCGGGTATTGGATCAGTACTTGATTGATTCTGGCCCTCAATACGCCTAACTGTTTTTTTTCTGACGCACTATATTTCAAAGTTTCAGCATACTCTCTGGCTAATGGGCCCTGCTCGACGTAAAGACAGGGCCTTTCAGGAAAGCTCCAGAGAATGCGGTTAAATTCGTCATATTCTTTATCACTTAACACCGGTTTGACTGCCTTCTGCAGTCGTACCTGGGAAAACATTAAATATCCCTGGTCCATATCAAGGTTGCGGACAAAACTTGTTAACTCCACACCAACCCTGTAAAAATCACGCTCATCATATTCACGGGGGGCATCACCCGGATTGTCGAGGCGAGACGACATAATGCCATCCACAAAACCTTTCAACTTTCCCGCCATAAAATTAGCCTCATCCCTGTAGATGGCCATGCACTTATTATATTGCTCCTGTGATTGCTGCTTGTATGCTGCGGCCTCCGCCGGCAGGAGAGCCTTAAGCTCCGATAGACTTTTATTATATTTAGCTATCTGATCCTGATGAACCTCAGTTTCTTGAATGGCCCTCTGTAGCTCATGCCTCACCCCGTCCCGAGCAGCCTCAATAGATGCCTTCGTTATAGGTTTCAGACTGCTGTACAAAGAATAAAACCCCACAATAGCAACTGCTGCTCCAGCAACTGCACCGCAAGCTAATGGGTTTTCTTTAATTGCTGATTCTATCACTTCAATCACACGATCAGACAGACCTGTACCTGGTCTGACTGTGTCAGGAAACCTATCCATACGTTCAGCCAAGTTGGCAAAGGCAACAGCTCCGCCAGCAGCAGAAACCCCGATGCCGAATGCGGTAGGGAGAAATTTTGTTGTAGTTCCCTTCACTGGGTCATAATCGAGATAAGCCTCTTTGACATATCTAAAAAAACCACCTTTGGAAACAGTGTCTGATGGGAGTACAGGCTGTATCAACTGACCTGGATTCATCGCAGTATCGAACATAACCAAACTCCTGTATGCTGAAACAAGTTAAGTAGCTCACCATTTGCTACCGCATAAATCGCTGACTGGATAGCCATTTCAATTTAGTCAGGTTTGACCTCCATTCTCGTACTAAGTTCCAAACGAAAATCATGGGAGTGAATATAAGCAGACGGAAAATTGAACTTTTTGCCTCCAGAACAATCAGTTAAATGTCGATGCTGCGATAACGTCACAAACACTATGTTAGAGGCAACAACACACCAAACAGGAAACGCCTCTCAGAGCATACCCGATGATATAAGTGAGCATTGTGCAACTGGCTCCTCACAGCTCTTGCACCCCCTTGCAATCCATAACAAAAGCAACGGGTATATTACTGACAGCTCCGGGCCAGAAGAAAAGCACACTAAACCTTTCGCTGAGTATTGCATCCTCGTCCCGGAGCCAGCACTTACCATCCCCAAACTGTCCCGTCGTTTGAACAGACTGGTCCAGCTGGCTGCTGATTTCCACATCATCTGGGAACCGCCAACAAAATTATTGATGGAATTCTTGCAGAAACAGGCGATTTTCAAGCCAGCTTTCTGATCAGCATTCATCGAAACCATGATGATACAGTGACACACCTTGCTGGCCGCTATGGATTTAATACGACGCAACACAGTGAGATAGAGGAGAAAAAATACACTTACCGTTTTGACTTAATGTCCCCTCAACACAGCCATTGATGATTCTTCGACGGATTAAGCAGGAATATATTGACGATGGGTGTTCGGTGATTAGCAACGACACCAAAAAGAAATACATGGATGTTTCCGGTGCAGCAAATTCAGACAATAAAAAACCGGCACTCTGGCCGGTGACTTGTGGCGCGTAAAATGGGTTAATCAATAATGTCATCAACGGTGAGATTCAGGGCTTGTGCAATTTTAGTAATAGTTTTCAAGGAACCCTGCTTCCTGCCACTCTCAATCTGGCTGATCATGGCTTCGGAAATACCGGTTTTTTCAGCAAGGGACTTTTGACTCATGCCTCTGTACTCTCGCCACACCTTCACAGTATTTTCAGTCAACAACCGGTTTACTACTTCAGCAGGTATCAACTCTTCCTCACCCCGCCGTAACGCAGCCCGAAATTCATGAACAGCATCAGAATCTTCCAGGTCCTCCAGCTTCTTAAGCATTGCCTGATATTCGTCATAAGGCATAACCACAAAAGCCGGTTTCCCTTCATGCTTCAGTATATCGACCATCACCAAAACCTTTGGGGGCATTGCCCCCATCTTTAATGCTTGTAAACCTTGCCTCGCGGCGCAATTTTGATCACCTCAATGATCAGCCTGTCATGCTCAATCTCGTAAACAATGCGCCAGCCTCCAACCCGCAGCCTATAGCCTGATCCACCCGTCAGCTTCTTTACATCACCGTCTGGAAGCTTATTGATGGCCTTTTGAATCCTCAACCGGTCAAGTTCTGAAGTTTTCCTCAGAACTTTAACGGCCTGCTTTGAGTAAACCACCTTGAACATTGTATTATTCTACTGCGAATTAACTTAAAGTAAATATAGGATTTACTATAAGTTAATCAACAAAAAATCTTGCACATTTGGTATGCCGCCGATTTTGGCGAGGAATAAACTGGCGCGAAACGGTATTGCATTACTGGTTCTGTCATACAAAACAATTTGTCAAACCAGTGATACTTTTGCCTGCTGGCAAACTATCCGCATGTTAACATTGCATTTATTGCCGATCAGATGGGGCACACGGACTATTCGATGCCGGTTAAACGCCATGACCGCTGGATGAAAACCGAGAGCCAGAATGAGGTTAATCGGATCTGGACTGCCCCAAGAATCAGACACCACCACTTAAACTACCGAATTGAATGAATAATACAGACCTCTCCAACCACACTCCGATGATGCAGCAGTATTTGCGCATCAAACAGCAGCACAGGGATCACCTGGTGTTTTACCGGATGGGTGATTTCTACGAGCTGTTTTATGACGACGCTAAAAAGGCTGCACACCTGCTGGACATTACCCTGACCAAACGAGGGCAATCCGGTGGCGAACCCATCCCCATGGCGGGTATTCCATACCATGCGGTGGAGGGTTATCTGGCCAGGTTGATCCGGTTGCGTCAGTCCGTTGCCATTGCCGAGCAGATTGGTGATCCGGCCACCAGCAAAGGGCCGGTGGAGCGTAAGGTGGTTCGTATTCTGACCCCTGGCACCGTCAGTGATGAGGCTTTGCTGGATGAGCGTCAGGATAATCTGCTGATGGCGGTCAACCAGCGGGAAAACCGCTATGGGTTGGCATTTCTCGATATCAGCAGTGGCCGGTTCAACGTGCTTGAGGTGACCAGTGAAGAGGCACTGCTTTCTGAAGTTGAGCGCCTGAGCCCGGCCGAAGTATTGCTGAATGATGACCGCAACTGGCCTGAGATATTACTGCGTCGCCCCGGTTCCAGCAAACGCCCCCCATGGGACTTTGACCATGAGAGTGCGGTTGAGCAATTAACCCGACAGTTCCAGACACAAAGCCTTGATGGCTTTGGCTGCAGCCACTTAACACTGGCTATTGAAGCGGCTGGCTGTCTGCTGCAGTACGCCCGGGAAACACAGCGCACCGCCCTGCCCCACATTCGCGCCCTGGCCCAGGAAAACCGGGAAGAGAGCGTGGTGCTGGATGCCGCCAGCCGGAGAAACCTGGAACTGACCACCAATATGAATGGCGGCCGGGAGCACACCGTGGCTGCCGTGCTGGATCGCACAGCCACGGCCATGGGCAGCCGCCTGCTCGGACGATGGATCAACCGGCCACTGCGCAATATTGACAAACTGCAGGCCCGCCAGTCAGCAATCACTGCCCTGAAAGATGGCTGCCATTTTGAGTCCCTTTACCCCATTCTCAAACATATTGGCGACATTGAACGTATTCTTGCCAGGGTTGCCCTGAAATCTGCCCGACCACGGGATCTGGCACGGTTAAGGGATGCCCTGCAGCAACTGCCAGAACTGCAGCAACAGCTGGCGACGATTGATAGCCAGACAGTACATCAACTGGCAAAAAGCATCAGTGAACACCCTGCACTCGAAGCATTATTGACCCGGGCCATCATTGAGAACCCACCTGTGGTGATCCGTGATGGCGGGGTGATCGGCGAAGGTTATGACGCTGAGCTGGATGAGCTTCGTTCCATCAGTGAGAATGCGGGCGACTATCTGGTTCAAATGGAATTACGGGAGCGTGAGCGTACGGGTCTGCCCAGCCTGAAAGTCGGTTACAACCGGGTACATGGTTACTATATCGAGTTGAGTCGCCGTGAATCCGAAAACGCTCCAGTAGACTACATTCGCCGCCAGACCCTGAAAAATACGGAACGCTTTATTACTCCGGAGCTGAAAGAGTTTGAAGACAAGGCGCTGTCCAGCAAAAGCCGTGCCCTGGCCCGGGAAAAAGCACTGTACGATGAACTTCTGGACAAACTGGTGGCACAGCTGGGGCCGCTCCAGGAGTGCTCCATGGCCCTGTCAGAGCTGGATGTGCTCAGCAACCTGGCTGAACGGGCTGAGACACTGAACTTCTGCCGTCCTGAAATCCTGCAGAGCCCCGGTATTGACATTGTTGAAGGCCGCCATCCGGTTGTTGAGCAGGTTTTGGACGAACCGTTTGTGGCAAACAATGTCACCTTCAATGTTCAGCGTCGTATGCTGATTATCACCGGTCCCAATATGGGCGGTAAATCCACCTATATGCGACAGACGGCGTTGATTGTGCTGCTGGCTCATATTGGCAGCTTTGTACCGGCGTCCCGTGCGCGCATTGGTCTGGTGGATCGGATTTTCACCCGCATTGGCTCTTCGGATGACCTGGCCGGTGGTCGTTCAACCTTTATGGTGGAAATGACGGAAACCGCCAATATTCTGCATAACGCCACTGAGCAGAGTCTGGTGCTGATGGATGAAATCGGCCGAGGAACCAGCACCTTCGATGGGCTATCCCTGGCTTGGGCCTGCGCTCAATATCTGGCGGATTCAGTACGGGCATTCACCCTGTTTGCCACCCACTACTTTGAGTTGACCCAGCTGCCCGAAGAGTGCAATACGGTAGTGAACGTGCATCTCAATGCGACCGAACATGACGATCGCATTGTCTTTCTTCATGCGGTTCAGGAAGGTCCTGCCAGCCAGAGCTATGGCCTGCAGGTGGCACAACTGGCCGGTGTACCCCGACATGTCATTAACCAGGCACGGCAGAAACTGGCCATGCTGGAGCAGCAGGAATCCGCTCAACAACCTGTTGCAAAACCATTGGGAAAGGCTACTTTCACACCTCAGGCTGATCTGTTTGCCAGCCCTGAGCCACACCCGGCGCTTGAAGTCCTGGATAAAACAGACGTGGATAACCTGACACCCCGCCAGGCTCTGGAGCTTATTTATATGCTCAAGGGGCTGGGAAAATGATTTAATGGTGCTTATACCCTGACCGGTATAAGTTTATGTTCATCACGGGTATCCAGCGGGTTTACAACTCTGGTAGACTTGCCCGATATTTTTGAGTACTTTTTTTTAGTCAGATCAAATGGAGTTTAACCACCATGGCTTTCGTAGTGGGTGAAAACTGCATCAAGTGCAAATACACCGATTGCGTGGAAGTCTGTCCTGTGGACTGCTTCTATGAAGGACCAAACTTCCTGGTTATTCACCCGGATGAATGTATTGACTGCGCTCTTTGTGAGCCAGAGTGTCCGGCAAACGCTATTTTCTCCGAAGATGAGGTTCCCGATGATCAGCAGGAGTTCATCGAACTGAACGCCGTGCTCGCAGATGTCTGGGATAACATTACCGAGAAGAAAGACCCTCTCCCTGATGCAGCAGAGTGGGATGGCGTGAAGGGCAAGCTGGACCAGCTGGAACGCTGAGTTCAATAGTAAAAAAGCCATGGGGGTTACCCATGGCTTTTTTATTCACAGAGATTCAATGTCAGGCCATCAGTTAAACAGGGACTCTCCAGACAACCCCTGCTTTTCAAGAATAGATCGAAGCCGTTTTAAAGCCTCTACCTGAATCTGTCTTACCCGTTCACGGGTCAGGCCAATCTCCTTACCGACTTCCTCAAGCGTGCTGGTTTCATACCCCCTGAGACCAAACCGGCGGGCAACCACCTCTCGCTGTTTTTCTGATAACTCACCTAACCAGCGGTCAAGACTGTCATTGAGATCCAGATCCTGTAGCAATTCGGCCGGGTCGGCACCTTTTTCATCAGAGATCGTATCCAGAATGGATTTATCCGAGTCAGGTCCCAGTGGTGTATCAACCGATGTCACTCGTTCATTAAGACCGAGCATCCGTTTTACATCAGCCACCGGCTTATCCAGCAACTCGGCAATTTCTTCCGGGCTGGGATCATGATCCAGCTTCTGGGTTAATTCCCTGGCAGCCCTGAGATAGACGTTCAGTTCTTTAACCACATGAATGGGCAGCCGTATGGTGCGGGTCTGATTCATGATCGCCCGCTCAATCGTCTGTCGTATCCACCAGGTCGCGTAGGTTGAAAAACGGAATCCACGTTCCGGATCAAATTTCTCAACCGCACGAATCAGTCCGAGGTTACCCTCTTCAATCAGATCAAGCAGTGTCAGTCCACGGTTGACATAGCGCCTGGAGATTTTAACAACCAGCCGGAGATTACTTTCAATCATCCGGCGTCTGCCCGCTTCTACCCCTTTTCGGGCAAGGCGGGCATAGTGAACCTCTTCCTCGGGGGTGAGGAGAGGTGAAAAGCCAATCTCATTCAGGTACAGCTGGGTTGCATCGATGGATTTGTAAAATCCATCGTCTTCTTTTCGACGACCGGTACTCACCGGAGACACAGCCGCAGGCCGCGGCTTATCGATATCATCGTTCTCGTCAACCACTTCAATGAGGTCACCGGCATTTTCGTCCGGGCTCAATTCATCCTGTCCCTGGATTACATCGTCAGCATAACTGCTTAGCTCTGCGTCATCCCTCTTCGATGCCATAAGAGTTAGTCCTATCCGAAAGTCCCACTCTATGCCGGGCAACCCGAAGTTGCGCCGACACCCGTGAGATCCCTCTACTACAACAGCCACTGACCTTCGTTATCAGCGCCCTGGAAGGTACCCCATCGGGTCGACCGGTTTACCATCACGCCGAATTTCGAAGTGCAGCTTAGGCTCCGTCGTTCCTGTAGAACCTATTTCGGCTATCTTCTGGCCCGCTTTAACTGAGTCTCCCTCATTCACCAATAGATCCCTGTTGTGCGCATATGCGCTCAGATAGCTACTATTATGTTTCAAAATGATCAGCCTGCCATAGCCGGACAGGTCGCTCCCTGCGTACACTACCTCACCACTGGCTGCTGCCTTTACAGGCTCTCCTAATTTGCCGCCAATATCAATCCCCTTGTTAACGGGCATTTTGAGCGAATAGGCGGAAATAATTTTTCCGTTCGCAGGCCATTGCCAGCCACTGCTGCCGGAAGCGGTACTTTTTGGCGTCGAACTCTTTGCTGTATATTTTTTGACCGGAGCGCTGCTTTTGGCAACGGTTTTCTTTGGCTGCCTGACTGGAGTTACCGATGGAGTAGCAACCCCGGACCGGCGGATAGATAAGTTTATTTTCTGCCCCGGATAAATAGTATAAGGACTTCGAATGCTATTCTTTCGGGCCAACTCTCTGAAGTCTCTGCTATAGAGCCAGGCTATTGAATAAAGAGTTTCTCCCCTTTGGACAACATGCTGACCTGAAGTCACCTTCGGTGGTGATCTCAGGTCAGTGACCGTAACCCTGGCCGGATCATGGCTGCAACTTGCGGTTAGCAGGCAGGCTGTTAGAAAAAGTATTTTTTTTGAGCAATCACTCAAATTAATCAGAGTGATTTTCATGAAATCCAACACTTTATCAACTCCATTACCCTGCATGCCCACAAAAATCATTTATTCAATAAAAGAATATAAAAAGTAACTTATGGTTTAAAATATTATACCAACATCAGTATTTTCACCTATATTGGTGCACTGGTTTAGTGATTTTTACTACCCACCCACTCAATCATCGCCACCAAAGCAATGGCAAAAATCATCAGCCCAATAGATTCAACCAGATAAGCAGGCTGCCCGGTAATTCCCTGATAATTCATCGGCGACACATTCGCCTGAATCAGCGGGACCAGCTCCCCGGAACTGTTAACCCGTGTTTCCAGCGTCTCTTTCCATGGCCAGACTTTGCCCAGAGCTCCAAGCATCAGGCCGGTCAATAGTGAAATCGCCAGATCGCGGTGCTTTTTTAGCAGCCATGACAACACATGGGAAAAGCTGAGCAAACCACCGATACAGCCCAGGCCAAAAACGGTCAGTACACTGAAATTCAAACTCTTCACGGCATCAATGACCGGACCATACAGCCCCATCATCAGCAGCATAAAGCTACCGGAAATACCGGGCAGAATCATCGCGCAGATAGCAATGCTACCGGCAAAAAACAGCGTCACCGGCTCTGGTTCAAGGCTGGTCGGGGTTAATACACCCACAGCATAAGCAATCACAATTCCAGCGATCAGGGTGATGACAGTCGCCACATTCCACTGATCAACCTGACGAATCATATGCAATCCGGACACCAGAATCAGACCAAAAAAGAATGCCCAGAGCATCTCCGGATACGTCGCCAGGAACCAGGTAATCACATGGGCAAAGGACAGAATACTGGTCAGCACACCACCAAACACACACAACAGAAATGTGCCGTCTATTCTCTGCCACACTCCGGCAACCCCTTCCTCACCAAGTACCTTCAGTAACGATGGGTTAACACTTTTCAAGGCATTCAGCAGCCGGTCATAAATGCCAGTAATAAATGCGATGGTTCCACCGGATACGCCCGGCACAACATCGGCGGCCCCCATAGCCATTCCCCTGGCGATAAGGGCAAAGTAAGAAGAATGATTCGACATGTTCTGACCTTTGGAACAGAAGTTAAGTAAAAAGCCTTCAGTCATCCCTGACTGACCGCTTTTTTGTGTGGACACGCCCAAGAAAGCAACGTCTTTTTTATGACGTATTAGCGTATAACACCCGCCAGTAACGGTACAAACCGGACAGCTTCCAACACCTTGCGCTGATACTCTTCACCGTTTCTGGTCACTAACACAAGATCCTGAAAGTTGTGTCCTCCAACCGGAATGACCAGCCTGCCACCTTCCGGAGACAGCTGGCTCAACAACGCTGCCGGAATTTCTCCCGGTGCCGCCGTGACGATAATCCCATCAAATGGACTTTCTTCCGGCCACCCCATACCACCATCGGTATGACGAAGACGAACATTGTTCAGAGAGAGCCGAGAGAGTCTCTGCTGTGCCTTCTCCTGCAATGGCCTGATACGTTCCACGGAGCAGACCCTGGCTACCAGCGAAGCAAGCACAGCCGTCTGATAACCTGATCCGGTGCCAATTTCCAGCACCTTGTTCAGTTCACCCCGGGCCAACAGCACTTCCGTCATTTTGGCCACAATATACGGCTGGGACAGCGTCTGATTATGACCAATCGGCAGTGCTGTGTCTTCATAAGCACGATGTGCCAGCGCCTCATCAAGAAAAAGATGACGGGGAATGGTGCGAATGGCATCCAGAACCTTGCCGGACTGAATACCCTGATCCATCAGACGCTGGATCAGCCGCTCTCTGGTCCGGCGTGATGTCATACCGATACCATCAATTTCAAGATCCCTCATACACAGGCTCCAAGCCAATCCTCCATCAGTGATAACGTTGCATGGCCGGTCTTATCGTATTGCAATGGGGTAATGGATACATAGCCAGAAGCCACTGCATGAAAATCAGTCCCTTCCTCAGCAACCAGGGGCTTACCAACACCACCGATCCACCACACCGTATTGCCACGGGGATCGGTCATTTTTACCGGAGGCTTTGAGGGGTGACGATGGCCGAGCCGGGTAATTTTCATCCCACGGATCTCTTCATAGTCACAGGCCGGGACATTGACATTGAGTATCGTACCTTCTGGCAGAACCTGATCATCAAGGCGCAACATCAAATCGTGCAACACTCTGGCGCTCACTTCCAGATGGTGATCCTCTTGACCACAGGATGAAATAGCGATTGCGGTTTTTGCCAGCATGCGTCCTTCCATAGCCGCAGCCACAGTCCCTGAGTAGAGCACATCATCGCCCAGGTTTGCGCAACTGTTAATACCGGAAACTACACGTTCCGGAAGGCGGCCAAACAGCCCACTGACGGCGAGATTGACACAATCTGCCGGTGTCCCGTTCACGCTGAAGAATCCATTGTCGTGTTCTTTCATGCGCAGTGGCCGGTCCAGAGTGAGGGAATGGCCCTTGCCAGAACAGTCATTATCCGGAGCCACTACCCAGCACTGACCGTGCGATTTCATGGCGGCAAACGAAAGGGCCAATCCCCTGGCGGTAACGCCATCATCATTGGATAGCAATATGGTCATAGTCCCTCAATCCTGAATTAATCCAAACTTTTCTTAAGATCACTGTCGTGAACTGCATGACTCATTTCACGACCATTTTTCATGGCTCTTGTTCATAACAATCAAACAACTCCCTGAGTACAGACGTCGCAAAACAGCCCTTTGGCAATCTGAAGCGCAATACCAGTGAACTTCCTTCCGGGCTGCGTTCCCACACCCAGGTGAACTGCTGAGGTATCAGACAGTTAACTCTGCGCTCCTGCAGCAAACCAGCCCTCTCAAGTCCATCACACAACTGAGGATATCCGGCAGTGACCGACTGTTCAAAAGTCAGCACCTGGTCGGTCACTTTCGATGCCCCCCTGCCCAACAGCGGCGAAGTCGGACTCAATTCACCATTCCCCAGGCGGGTCATCATGGTTTCGTCCGGCGCTGCAAAAATCAGGCTATTACTATCTGGAAATCCTAATGCATCTCCACAAAGATACTGGTTCCAGACCCCGGCAGTAACCTTTTGCGACAGAACCCGGTTAAACAGCCAGGACCTGGCTGCAGACAGATAGACCGATCGTTTATTACGCTGAACCCTGAATTTTCCAGCCAGCATATCGACGGCTTTGTCAATATTACGCCCCTCATGACCAAAGCGCTGTTCACCGAAGTAATTAGGCACCCCTGCACGAGATATCTGCTCTAACCGGGCATTAACCAGGTCAGGATCAGCATCTACATTCCGCAATGTGATACAGAAATCATTTGCCTTCAGGGCTCCGGTTTTCAGTTTTTTCCGGTGGCGGGCCTGTCGAATGATCCGGATGGTGTCACTCTCCAGTCCACTCCAGTCGGGATCAGCCATACCAGGCAGGGAAACACAAAACCATTGACGTGTAATTCCATGGCGATCCTTTCTCCCGGCATAACTTACCGACTGTCTTCTGACTCCTGCATGTCGCGCCAGAAGCCCTGCGACCCAGTTGGTATTCTCACCTTTTTTTTCAATCAGCAGGAAAAGGTGCTCACCTTCACCTTCGGGCTCAAAGGGGAGTAGCTCATCAACCAGAAAATCTTCATGACAGGATTTGAAAAGACAGCTGCCTAAAGGACCACCAAAGGCGTAAAACCAATCAACGGAGTAATCGGCAGGCATCGGTACATCTGCATCCATGATGCGCACTCAACAAAGCAAAAATTAACAATAAACAATACCGCGTTTGACGCAGTTTTTGAAAGGAAATACTGAAAAATAACCATGGGTGGTGGGCCTCCTAGAAGACTCCACCCTTTGGATCACGATCCCGAATCTGTCAACAGAACAACGGCGTGAACTGCAATACCCTCTTTTCTACCGGTATAGCCCAGCTTTTCAGTGGTGGTCGCTTTGACATTCACCAGCGATGGGTCAATCCCCATGTCTTGACTGATATTCTGCCGCATCTGATCAATGTGCGGTGCCATTTTAGGCGACTGGGCAATGATGGTACTGTCCATATTGACGGGAACCAGGTTGTGCTGCTCAAGCAGAGCAATAACATGACGCAGTAACTTGCGACTATCAATGCCAGCATAGCGTGCATCAGTGTCCGGAAAATGCTTGCCAATATCACCCAGACCTGCCGCTCCCAGGAGTGCGTCGCAAAGGGCATGAAGCAGCACATCACCATCAGAGTGCGCCACCAGCCCATGGGTGTGAGGGATTTTTACCCCACCCAGAACAATATAATCGCCTTCACCAAAGCGGTGAACATCAAACCCATGACCAATACGCATCAAGTGACCTCAATAAGTTTCGACTGCTGTTCTATATATAGAGTGGCCAGAGCCAGATCGGTTCCCCGGGTCACCTTAATATTATCGGCATGTCCCTCCACCATCACGGGCTGTTTGCCAGCGTATTCAATGGCACTGGCCTCATCCGTTACCGGCATCCTATCTGCTACTGCTTTTGCCATTGCATCGTGTAGCATTCCGAGACGGAACATCTGCGGTGTCATGGCATGCCAGAGCCCCTGACGGTCTACCGTTTCAGACACAGCATCATTGCCCCCGGCGCGCTTGATGGTATCGGTAACCGGGCAACCCAGCAGACCGCCCACAGGGTGGTCATGGAGCTGGTTCACCAGCCACTCCATATCAGAACGGCGAATGCAGGGGCGGGCCACATCATGAACCAGTACCCAGTCATCAGGGGAACCAATATCCAATAGCACTTTCAAACCATTAAGTACTGAGAGGTAACGCTCATCTCCCCCCTGGGCCAGGAGAATTCCCGGGTTGCGGAGTAATTCAATGGATTGGTGATACTCATCATTATGATCAAGCACCACCACGATCTTTTCCAGCCTGGGAAAATCCAGCAACCGCTCCAGAGTATGCACCATCAGGGGCTTGCCCTTGATTTCAAGATACTGCTTGGGAATATCGATATTCATTCGGCGGCCAACGCCCGCTGCCGGAACAACCGCCCAGTAACGAACCGTATTCATGGTTTCTACGCTACTCACTCTGACACCCTTAATTTGAACATCCAGAAGCCCGCTCAGAAACGGCTCCTGATCAATACAGGATTTAATCGTAAGTCAAAAAGAACGTTTCATCACTGCGGATCATACCCAGCTCCTGACGCGCTCTCTCTTCAATCGTTTCCATCCCCTGCTGCAGCTCCACAACCTCTTTGGCCAGCAGACGATTACGCTGGTACAAACGTTCATTTTCCAGCCTGAAACGCTCAAGGTTATCTTGCTGTGTCAACATTTCAGCCACACTGCCTTCACCAATCCAGAGCCTGGTTTGCAGGTAAACCAGCAGCAGTGTCAACAGGGCTATTGCCAGTTTTTTCATCATCAGTTCCGCTTTAAACCGTCACTATCCAGCAGCAGGGGCAACACCAGATACAGGATGCAAAAAGCTGGGGGAGTAATAGAGACTTAACAATGGAGTTTAACAGGAGTACCCGTGGTTTAACATATGACCATTTATTTGAACTGTTTCACATTAATGAAGGTCATTAGAAAAAGCCAGACATCAAAATAAGCAACTCAAATAATCGCTCTTACTATCTTGGGTATTTATGACCGAAAGAAAAGCACTCTACACCCAGGCTGCGTCACCTGCTGAGTTCAATCTGGTACTGGCTAACCATCACCCGTAGGCCAAAGACCCGGGAGTTCGGAATATGCCGACTGGCAATCCCATTGGCAGTACCCACAGTTATCCCCCCCCGGCTGCCACCACCACCCTGCCCGTGGAACACACAACCAGTAATCGAATCACCGCCGTTACCAACCCAGGGCCGTTACTATTGCTGGATCTTCCAGAGCAACCCATAAGGCATATACTGGGTTTTTTAGGGGACCGTGATATCAAGGCCATGGCACAGACCTGTTCGTCTTTGCTGGCTATTGTCCGTGCAGAGCATCTGCCCGCCAGGATCTGGTTTAAACAGTTTGAGCCACGACAGCAGCAGCAATTCATCCAGATTGCCAAAAACACCAGCAACCATGAACTGAAAGCCTGGCTGGGGCAATTCACCGGCAGTGAAACGCTGATCAGCACTATTTGCGGCCATTCAGCCGGGGAAGTGACAAACAACGACATACCGCCACGGGAACCACAAAAAGGGAAATATTTCCCACAAATCCTGTTTTATACAGTGAGCCAGTTGATGGTTAACTGTCGTACTTTCCAGCCGGAATTGGCAATATCCATCGACTGCATCCCCTTTACGGCCGCATCAGCCACGCTCAGCAACGATGGACGCTTTCTGGCCACCAACAGTTACGCACGCTGTGGTCGGGATTATGGCAGAACGGAAATCACCGCAAGGCCCGCAGAGATAGCCATTGCCCATGAAGACAGAGTGCGGCGGATCACCTTCAGCACTGATAACCGGCATATATTGAGCTACACGGCTTCAACCGCAAAAATCACCAGCTGTAATGCCGACGGCAGCTGGACAGAAAAACTCATCATCATTTCTGATCGATTTATCAGCTCGGCGACTTTCAGCCCCGACAGCCGCCATGCAGTGATGGCCAGGAGTGGTCGCAGGGCCATAATATGCACAATGAACCAGGCTGGCCGCTGGGTAGTCACAACAACAATGGGACATAAAGGGAGGATTCTTTCAACAACATTCAGCCCTGACAGCCGCCTGATCGTCACCACCAGTGTCGATCACACGGCGAAAATCCATGGCCGTGACAGCAATGGCAACTGGCTGGAGCTGACCACCCTGAATCATAATGGCAAGGTCAGTGCCGCTGAATTCAGCCCTGATGGCAAACATATCATCACCATTAGCGACAAGAATAACCAACCTGATCGTACCGCAACGATTTTCAGCAACACCGATAACGGCTGGGTAAGAAAAACCAGTATTAACCACTCCCAGGAAATCACCGACACTTCATTCAGTCCTGACAGTCGTCATGCAGTAACGGAGAGCTTCGATTATACTGCCAGAATCCTGAGCTTTGATACCCGCGACAACTGGCAACATAAAACCACGATCAAGCATAAACGACGGATTTCTTCTACTAGATTTAGCCCCGATAGCCACTATTTAGTCACAGCCAGTAGCGATCATACAGCAAAAATCTACCGGTATGACGCAAACGCCAGGCGCTGGTCAAAACAACAGATTATCGTCCATGATGATATGTATATTACCTCAGCCACGTTCAGCGCTGACGGCCGCCATATTCTGACATTTTCCCGCAATTACTCACCCATATCCCTGCCTGTCTGCAACGCCAGAATCCACACTTGTACGGCCGGTGGCAACTGGATAACCAGCCTCAATTTTACAACAGCAGGCGGGGTTTACTCAGCCAAATTTAACCACGATGGCTCCCATATTGTCATCGAAGCCAGAAATGATGACGCCATCATCATCTATGGCCTTACGGCAGATGGCAACTGGTTACACAAATCGACGCTGCACCAACATTACAAGCTTGACTTTGTAACATTCAGTGCCAATGGGGGGCATTTAATGACTATCAGTAACGACGCTCAACTGGTGCAGGTCTGGCACCTTTATAAGGAAGATTTAGCGCCACATCCCCAGTGCTCTTTAAATGAACTGATGCCTCCCCCTAGAAAAAAGACCCGAAAGTCTGCTCCAAAAGTTCACAGGTAAAGGGCGATCGACGGATTGACTTTCCGCCGGTCGGGGCGGCTCAGGCTTCTTTCAGCCTGACGGGTTTGCCCGCTTCGCCGGGCAAACAAAAAAGGGAGGCTTAAAGCCTCCCCTTGCCATCAGCAGCGACTGCTAATCAGGCACGCTTGAATTCAGCAATACCACGGTAAGGCGCTTTGCCTTCCAGCTGCTCTTCGATACGGATCAGCTGGTTGTACTTGGCTACACGGTCAGAACGGCACAGGGAACCGGTCTTGATCTGGCCAGCACAGGTACCTACCGCCAGGTCAGCGATGGTCGCGTCTTCGGTTTCACCGGAACGGTGAGAGATAACGGCAGTGTAGCCAGCGTCCCTGGCCATCTTGATCGCATCCAGAGTTTCGCTCAGAGAGCCGATCTGGTTGAACTTGATCAGGATAGAGTTGGCGATGCCCTTATCGATACCTTCTTTCAGGATCTTGGTGTTGGTTACAAACAGGTCGTCACCAACGATCTGGATCTTGTTGCCCAGCAGTTCAGTCTGGTACTTGAAGCCGTCCCAGTCAGATTCATCCAGACCATCTTCAATGGAGATAATCGGGTAATCTTCGGTCAGACCTTTCAGGTAGTCAGAGAACTCATTGGAAGTGAAGACTTTGCCTTCGCCTTTCAGGTTGTACTTGCCATCTTCGTAGAACTCGGAAGCTGCACAGTCCATAGCCAGAGTGATGTCGGTGCCCAAAGTGTAACCGGCTGCAGCAACGGCTTCTTTGATGACTGCCAGAGCGTCTGCATTGGAAGCCAGGTTTGGCGCAAAACCACCTTCGTCACCCACGGCAGTGTTCAGGCCTTTGTCAGACAGTACTTTCTTCAGAGCGTGGAATACTTCAGCACCCATGCGCAGCGCTTCAGCAAAGTTTTTGGCACCAACCGGCTGGATCATGAATTCCTGAATGTCAACGTTGTTGTCAGCGTGCTCACCGCCGTTCAGGATGTTCATCATTGGCACTGGCATGGTGAATTGGCCAGCAGTACCGTTCAGCTCAGCAATGTGCGCGTACAGAGGCATGCCTTTATCAACGGCAGCGGCTTTGGCAGCGGCCAGAGACACCGCCAGGATGGCGTTAGCGCCCAGCTTGGCTTTGTTGTCAGTGCCGTCCAGATCGATCATCTTCTGATCCAGGCCACGCTGGTCATTGGCATCAAAACCAAGCAGTGCTCCACGGATAGGACCGTTAACATTGGCAACGGCTTGCAGAACGCCCTTGCCCAGGTAGCGGGACTTGTCACCATCACGCAGCTCCAGAGCTTCGCGGGAACCCGTGGAAGCGCCGCTGGGAGCACAGGCAGTACCAAAGGCACCAGACTCAAGAATGACGTCAGCTTCAACAGTGGGATTACCACGAGAATCGAGGACTTCGCGAGCCTTGATTTCCTTGATAGCGGTCATGAGATACTCCGGGTGAAGAATTCGGAAATTTCAAGTGAGAGGTAAGCAATACCGTAAAAGAGCGGTGGCATTGTTACGGGAGCGGCAACTATACCACCGGAAAACCCTGTGTCAAAGCCTTACAATTTCGCTGGACACCGCGCCAACATTGAGCTTCGTGGATTTCTGATCGTCACTGTTAACGACTGTTAATCGCCTGTTAACCATCGTTTAAACCAGGCATCAATGATCAAAATAATCATCAAACAGCCATAACAATGATAAGTAAAATTACTACCTGAGATACAACTCAAAAATCAGTTTTTCTGCTGTGCAGTCAAAATCAAACATGGCATCAATGGTGGCACTGCCCTGATGGAGACTCACCGTTTTCTTTACCTGACAGTGGTCAGAAATACGGTTGGCCAGGGCTTCCATCGTTGCCATCTGGTCGTTTGCCTGTTGCTCAGTATCCCCCTTTATGGTCATTTCGAGGTGAGTATCCCCGGGTGCAATCACCTGGCCAATCTCTAAACAGTGATCGGCATCAACTTCCAGTTCAGCGGTGGTATTGTCCATATCAGGCCTCCTGTTGAATGCCAGATGATGATATGCAAGGAATGGTTTTCTGAAAAAATCAACAATAAGATAGCACAATGGCCTTGAAAAATGAGTGAATAAGAAAAATCGAAAATAAAATGGAACCATATTCCAAATTATTGGTCAAATAATGGTAAGAATCAGATTCTATGAAAAAAGACTGGACACAAAACAGGAAAAACCGAATCAAATTAAAAAAATTTTATTTATAAACGAAAGTTATTATAGAGCCACCAATGTCTAACACAGTATCAAATTCAACGGGTTCAAAATACACTGGCTATCTTCAGGATAACTGTATTTTTGCCAGTTTTCTGAAAAGCCCGGTTACTGTCGCCAAGTCTTTATTTCCAAACTTAACTTTGTCTTCTCAAGCTTTGTCTTCTCAAGAAAGCAGCCTTCAATCAGAAAAAATTTCTTCATACAATATATCAGTTCGTAGAGTTGGTGATTATCTCCTGGTATCTCTCCCTTCTGACAAGGCTACTCATCCCGATAAAACCACGACAGCGCCCCCCCCATCAACAGGAGATTCTGACCAATTAGAATGCCGTATTCCCGATGATGAAGATAATGATCCGCGACGATACTTTTCATTCTGGTATAATGAGAATGCCACCCCGGGCAAATCCACTGATCACTCGTCCGCATCATTAAATATCAAGGATTCATTATGTGTGGCTATTGCGGATGATAGCGATGCAGATGATCAATTTTTCGAAGAAACGACGCCTGTTAATGGCCCTGACAGCATAATCCCTCCCATGAGTCAGCACTGCTTTGAAACTGACAGTATGATTTACATTGCTAACGATTCAGATCAACTGGATATTCATACTGTTGACATCATTAAGGGCAGTGAGCTTGCCAATCAGCTTGGCATTTCGGGTAAAGTCACCGTTGACAAAGTGTTTTATCAGGCAGGAACCGGTGCTATTATCGCCCAGGTAACGATCAATGGTCTGGAACAGTTATTGACTCTTTTTTATATCAATGTAGAAACCAACATCAAGCTTCCGGTCACCCAATATCAGCTGGATTCGTATCTCACAGAGACAAAAAATGAGTATGCTCCTCACTATAAATTTTTCAAGGAGGAATTAAAAAAGTGTCTTAGCCCAAAGGTCATGGGAACGAACAAAATAAAAGACGATGAAGACGGTGAAGACAATAAAATTGAAGAAAATAAAATCAAAGAAAATAAATTGAGAATGGAATCATTAAGAATAACGATGCCAACGTATATGCATCCGAAAACCATAGAACAGGAAAAATATTTTTGTTGCAATCAGGGTATCAGCGCCGTCACTAATAAAGAAGGAACTGACGTCATTGAAGCGGTCAAGAGGAGAATGTACCAGCAGGAGGAGAAATTAGTTAGCCTCAGAGGGCCACGGTTGGAACACCCGGATATAGATTCAGCAATAGAACACGTCAAGCAACAAAAAATCGCGATGGCGGCCAGTCAGCGTGATGCTAAAAATCTGAAAATACACTTTGACAAGCCACAGAAGGTTATCTTGTCCCAAAGACAACTAGAAACAGTCAATATGCTAAATCAAAGGAGGCTTATGCACCAAAAGGAAGGGATTGTTTTCGGAACCCGTAGGGATATTGCAACTGAATTTACCACATTCTTATGATTTAGCTATGATGATTTGGGAAGCAGTTCGGTAAGTAGAACCGCTTCACCTCACAAATGGAATTTCCATCCTCAATTTAATGCCGCTGCATGGATGCAGGAGCAGTTGCCGCGTAGGACAGTCTATTCTCGGACAGCCTCACAGCACACCATTTCAATGAGTTTGAGGTGTATAATCTCCGTTCACCCTGATCGTCCTTCGACCCCGCTCAGGATGCACGGTCGAAGGGAGATTGGCACAGTCTTTATTCAGGGTATGGTGTTTACGCACTTCGACTCCGCTCAGGACGAACGGAGTTTGGGCGTCATTGATAGAGGGAACCCATCAAATATATTGTAACCGTGCACTAGACTTCTTCAGGTTCAGGTTCAGGTTGCATTGCGATGGCATCATGTGACGGAATATGGCATAGCCGTTCATAAGCCGGAGTATGGCATAGCCGGTCATAGATTGATTTACATCCGTTATACACCTTGCACAAGCCACCGCTGGCAACAAAAAAGGCTGTTGACGTTACTGCTATCTCTGTCAAAAAGAGCGGGGTAAACGGAGTTAGTTCTCCGTACTCATCAGACTCAGCAAGGGTCATATTATTAAAACAATGCTCCCTCAAAAAGACTTTACCAGGATCATTCAGTGGTGAAACGACCCGATTTTTTACAAAGGTAGTACACGTCCCAACTCCAATTGAATATAAGGCGTGAAAGATCGCTGATGAAAAAAAATCATTGCGTTTTTGCTGGGTTGAATTATCAGGTGGATTAGTCACAGCCTGGAGTTCGGGATTGCCAGGCATCGATGATCCAGCGTTAATACCGGCAGTACAAATTGTTAAAGTCATTCTTAATATCCTTACTGGTTGTCATTTCTCAGACAATATCAGTAGGTATTTCGTTCAATTCTAATCAACTTTTTTCTAATTATTTTTACTATCGATGGTTAATATTTTGATGTCTGTGGAAATTTTCCCGGTTTGGCTTTTCAGGTTAGTTGCGGGCTTTTATCCTGCGACGGGCAAATGGATTGGGAAAGCGCTGGAATGGCGAATGGTCATCCCGGATAAGAGATGACCAGAGTCGTCTGAAAACCATAGCACCTGCAAAGCATTATGGCTGCTATCTGGTCAGGAGTTCGGACAAGGGAAGCGACTTAGACTTCATCATTGACTTATGGATAGTCTCTTGCAGGTTGATTTGCTGCGACATCATGCCCTGAAAAACAGGTGCATGCCCGGTCATAAATTGATTTGCATCCATCATACAATGTGCACAGGCCACCAGTGGCCAGAAAAAAGGCCGTTGACGTAACGGCCACCTGTGACAAATAAACCGGAGCAAACGGTGTTAGATCTGTGTACTCGTTTTTCTCGGCAATGGTCATATTATCGAAACAATGATAGACCAAAAAATCATCGCGAGGTTGATTCAGCATTGAAACAACGAATTTGTTTACCAGAGTAGTATACGATCCAAAAGCTAATGCATAAGCTGCATGTGTGAGCGTGGTTTGCAAAAGATGTTTGCCATTTCGTCGGGTTACATTATCAGGTGATTGAGTAGTTGCATCCATATTACCTGGCAGCACTGGTCCAGTCTTATTAGTTGCACAGCTTAGCGTCATGTCAGTATCCTCGTTTGTCGTTTTTGGACACTATAGAAGGTATTTCGTTCATTTTTTTATTGACCTTCTTTCTTGCACTTCCTTCATCCTCTGCCAGAATTCGTTTCTTACTTTTCAACAAATCCAGCATGCCTGACACAGAATTAAAAGGAGTTCACATGAAGTTTGCATTTATCTATACCATGCCCGGCTTACAGTCCTCATCCATCCAGGAGAATGTTACTGAAAAAGCCCACTTTTATTGTGTATCCGTTGATATGAACCACAGGGAAACCGCTGCAGATATCGCCAGAGAACTGGTTGAGAAAAACGGTGTACAGATGATTGAACTTTGTGGTGGGTTAGCCAGCGCTGAAATTATTGCACTGGTAAAGGAAGAAACCGAAAACAGGGTGCCTGTTGGGGCGGTATTTTATGGGCCTGAAAGTAGAAAGCCCCTGCTTGAACTAATGGGAAGTTAGCCATTAGAAAAGCCTTTATCATAAGCCAGCAAGAGTGAACAGTCAGGGGGTGAATACAATCAAATGATCTACCAGTGCTTTCGTTTGAGTCATAATAGACTCAGGCATTGAGTTATGAGTTCCGGGAATATCAATCTCCAGTCTGTCATGTTAAAAGTTAATACTACAAAGGTCATTTTATCCGCTGCACGGAATGTAATTGAGATTGCTCCGGCGATCCCTTTGCCAGAGTATCATTCAGCTTTCTGATATAACCAATGGCTCCACGCAATACTTCAGCATCCTTTAATTTCCTATTACGTATCCCTTCGGTGAAATAAGTTCCACAGAGCCGTTCTTTTAAATCACCCATTGCAACCCTTATTATTGCCGTACGTTTCCGTTCCCGGGCATTAGCCGCTAGCCGTTTCTCTCTGCCAGCTGTCAGGCTTGTCACCTTGCGTCTTCTATTCCTGGATGATGATTCAGTATCATCAACTGGCGGCTGGTTGATTTGACTGATATTTTCGGTTCTGCTTTCGATAACAGGAAGTGACTCTATCGCTGCCTGTTCCCGGGACATCTTATCAGTACCCGCCAGGCAGCCGTTCAATGGCCCGCTTTGAGATTTATCCGCATTTTCAGGATTTATTGCAAGAGAAACTGCAATTTCATTAAATTTCTGAGGGCAATGCCTTGCAGGGCCTACATTAACAGCACCGATTTTGAAACTGGATAATTGACTATCAATAATTGGACTGAACTGTGCTGATTGGCTCTCAGGATGTGATACGGGTTTATCTTCTACTTTCTGAAGTGCACGCCCGTCGAATAAAGGATCAGGACCTGAAGACTCTGAATAACCGGGATCCTCATCATCAAAGAGATATCTCAAGGGGCCATATTGAAGTTGAGAAAAATCGCCAGGAAATATATTGTAATTACCCGTCCCGTTCATAAATGTGCTCCAGATTTATTTTATTTATAACTATATGACCAATTTTAAAAACAATAGTTCATAAAAAAACCTCCCGCTTCTGAACAAAAGCAGGAGGTTCTGAGTAAAACAGCTAGTGAGTATCCAGTGCTTCAAATGATTTAACCAGCTCATCCATTGCTTTCATCTGAGTCAGGAAGGACTCAAGCATGGACAGGCGCAGTGCTGAAGGGCCATCACAGCGGGCATTATCAGGATCAGGATGAGCCTCCAGGAACAGTCCTGCCAGGCCAACCGCCATACCGGCACGGGCCAGTTCAGTCACCTGGTGGCGGCGGCCACCGGAGGCGGCCCCCATTGGATCACGGCACTGCAGCGAATGAGTCACATCGAAGATAACCGGTGCACCGCCGCTCACCTGCTTCATGGTATGAAAGCCAAGCATATCAACTACGAGGTTGTCATAACCAAAGTTCACACCACGCTCACAGAGGATCAAACGGTCATTACCCGCTTCACGGAATTTATCGGTAATATTACCCATCTGGCCGGGGCTGAGAAACTGCGGCTTCTTGATGTTAATGACTGCACCGGTTTTGGCCATGGCTTCTACCAGGTCAGTCTGCCGGGCCAGAAACGCCGGCAACTGAATCACATCCACCACTTCCGCCACAGACTGGCACTGATGAGGTTCATGGACATCAGTAATCACCGGAAAACCAAAGGTCGCTTTCAGCTCCTGAAAAATCTTTAACCCCTCATCAATGCCCGGACCACGGTAGGAGGCGATTGACGAACGGTTAGCCTTATCAAAGGAAGCCTTGAAGATATAGGGAATACCGAGCTTTTCGGTAACCCGTACATATTCTTCCGCCACTTTCATGGCCAGGTCTCTTGATTCCAGCACGTTCATCCCGGCAAACAGGACAAACGGCAGGTCATTAGCGACCTGAATGCCATTGACATCAACAATTTTGCTTTTCACAAACGTTCCTTCAGGCGTTCCAAAAAAAAACCTGCAAAAGCAGGTATCAACACTTGGCTTCAGTGAGAAGCGTGCTTAAAAGCCTGCGCTGCATAAATAAAGGCAGAAAACAGACCATGGCCATCCCGGGGCGTTGAGGTAAATTCCGGGTGGAATTGACAGGCGACAAACCATGGATGGTCGGCAACCTCAACGATCTCTACCAGACTGTTGTCTTCTGAGCGACCGGCAATGACCAGACCAGCCTCTGCCAGTGCCTCAACGTAATGGTTATTCACTTCATAACGGTGACGGTGGCGCTCGGTAATAACATCCTGACCATAGGCTTCACGGGAGAGTGTACCGGCAACCAGGTTACAGTTCTGGGCACCCAGACGCATGGTGCCGCCGAGATCGGAACCTTCGTCACGCTTTTCAACCATACCATCAGCGTCGATCCACTCAGTAATAAGACCAACCACCGGATGGGCCGCCTGACGATCAAATTCCGTACTGTTCGCCCCAGCCAGACCGGCAACATGGCGGGCATATTCAATGACCGCCACCTGCATGCCAAGGCAGATACCCAGGAAAGGAATCTTGTTCTCACGGGCATAGCGCACGGTCTGGATCTTGCCTTCCACACCACGGTGACCAAAGCCTCCGGGCACCAGAATAGCAGATACTCCTTCCAGGGCAGATAGACCATCCCGCTCAATGGTTTCAGAGTCAATGTAACGAATATTGACCTTGGTACGGGTTTTCAGACCGGCATGCTTGATCGCCTCAATCAGCGACTTATAGGCATCCAGCAGTTCCATGTATTTGCCCACCATGGCGATGGTGATCTCTTCGGAGTAGTTAAACTCACGATCCACCACATCGTCCCACTCAGAGAGATCCGCTGGCTGGCAGCCCAGGTTGAAGCGATCCACAATGATCTGATCCAGACCCTGCTCGTGGAGCATCCGCGGAATTTTGTAAATGCTGTCCGCATCTTCCAGGGAGATAACCGCACGCTCTTCTACGTTGGTAAACAGGGCAATCTTGCGGCGGGCCGAGGCATCAATGTACTGTTCGCTGCGACATACCAGGATATCGGGCTGAAGGCCAATCGAACGCAGCTCTTTAACCGAGTGCTGGGTTGGTTTGGTCTTGGTCTCACCGGCGGTTTTGATGT
Source organism: Endozoicomonas acroporae (assembly GCF_002864045.1). Taxonomy (GTDB): domain Bacteria; phylum Pseudomonadota; class Gammaproteobacteria; order Pseudomonadales; family Endozoicomonadaceae; genus Endozoicomonas; species Endozoicomonas acroporae. The sequence continues at coordinate 35,161 of NZ_PJPV01000074.1, read as the reverse complement.
AAGGCACCAGGGTCAGGTGCATCAGCATGGCACGTTGAAATCCGAGCTCTACCTTCAACTGACGAATGGCTTCCAGAAATGGCTGTGATTCAATATCACCCACAGTCCCACCCACTTCCACCAGGGCGATATCCGCATCGCCCGCACCATTAACCACCCGACGCTTGATCTCATCGGTGATGTGCGGAATAACCTGTACCGTACCACCCAGATAGTCGCCACGACGCTCTTTACGCAGAACATCCTGGTAAATCCGGCCAGAGGTAAAGTTGTTACCCTGTTTCATGGTGGTTCGGATAAACCGCTCGTAATGCCCCAGGTCCAGGTCAGTCTCGGCACCATCTTCAGTAACGAAAACCTCGCCATGCTGAAAAGGGCTCATGGTACCCGGATCAACGTTGATGTAAGGGTCCAACTTGAGCATCGTCACCTTGAGACCACGTGCCTCAAGAATGGCGGCGAGAGATGCCGATGCGATGCCTTTGCCTAACGAGGAAACAACACCGCCGGTGACGAAAATATAACGCGTCATGCTTACCTGCTGTGAAAATAAAAAAAGCGGGGTGAAAAGAGAGTCTCAAGATGGGATATCAGGATACCAAAACCGGCAGTAAACGTAAAACCGTTATTACATTAACACAATACTGCCACGACCAATGCCTTAGCGAATGACACGTGCCAATCACCGAGGCGGACGTTCACTCGAATATCAGAACGACTAACACTCATTTTATTTTCGCCGGGGATAAAAAACCGACAGTCCGTAGTCTAACTAGAGCAAATTATTCTATTTGACGATCGCAAACACTCATAATTTCGCTGAGGTTTTTTTATGTCTCCTCAATCTGGAAACACTATAAGGTACGTTACCAACGGAGCCACGGGCAACAATGGAGCCTGCGGTGCAAACGGTAATTTCGGCGGTTATCCCGGGCAGGACGGCGCTCCGGGAAAATGCGGCCAAAATGCTCACGCACTGGATGTTGCAATAGCAACCTACAATAACGATATTTTTGTTCGAGGGAACCAGGCATCAAATGAGTTCAGTCTGTTCGATAGAACAGTATCAATCTTTCTTGAAGCCCGTGGCGGTGATGCTGGCAATGGCGGCAACGGCGGTGATGGGGGTAAAGGGGTAACCGGGTCCAAGGGGAATAACGCCACCCGATTTCGGATGGGTCAAAACGGAGGTCAAGGCGGCCCCGGGGGCAATGGGGGCAATGGCGCTCGAGGTGGCGATGGTGGCAATGGCGGTAAAGTAACCCTCACAGTAGCATCTTCGCAAACCGACTTGCTCATGCTTTTCAACACTCCTGACGTTCGCGGTGGTGCACACGGCCGGGGTGGAAAAGGCGGATATGGTGGCCCGGGAGGAGAGGGAGGAAAAGGTGGGGAGTCACACCGGTATGTCAGTACTGAGACCTGCACCGACGCAAGTGGGAGGACTCAAACACGTTTCACAACCCATTATCAACCGGGAGGATTTAAAGGCCCCCGTGGTTTACCGGGTCAAGATGGACGTAACGCCCCTGATGGACGTTGCGGAAATTCTGGCAGTTTTCAAATCAATGATTACACCAAACAATACCCCGGGCCTTATGACCTGTCTGTTACTGCCTCCAGACTGTTGCCAAATAAGCCCGGCGATGATGGTTTTTTCGAACCCGGCAAACAGGTCTCTGTTGATCTGTCAGTCACGAATACCGGTCAAATGCCTACACCAGATCCACAGCCAATCAGAATGAGCCTCGTGGATAATAAATGGGTCAGCTTCAACCCCCGCTCTATTTTCAACCTCCCTTGCGCTATACCCCCTGGCCAGGAAGTTCACCCACAAAATCGCCTGGAATTTACCATTAACAAACCTCAAACAATACCCACAGGGGAGCCGCTGTGTGAAACGGGTGTCGCCAACTTTAGCGCCACTGTTGCGCGGGTTGAGCGACAGTTCTCAAAAGTAGCCACCCAGCAAATAAAGTTTCCCGTAAGATATCCAGTGAATCTTGATACGATAGAGGGGAGCAAATCAATTAGCCGCAATGCAGAAGCCTTGCTGTCGGTAAAAGTGAATAATATTTCTTCGAAAGCCCTTGGTTTGCAGTGCAGGCAACAGCGGTTGCTCAAATTGAACTTTAAAGCAGATACCAATAATGACCAGACGAGAAGCGCCGACCTTACTTTTTACAGCAGAGATGGAGTACCATTCAGCGGCAACCAGGGGCTCACGAAATCGATCGATGATCTACCTCCCTATGGCCAGGGCGGACTTTCAGGTTCGATCGCATTCAAAGATCCTGCACAACCCCTTTACTCAAAAGTAACACTATTCGCAGAACTCGAACTGGGACGTTTGGATTGCCCGACAGATCACCAGCTGACGGAAGTGGTACACCGAAGAGTATTTGAAGTTCAGCTTGCCGAAGGTTACCAGTACGATCCTGATGCAGATTTTCTGTTAGTTACCAACGCCGACACTTCTTTGCCAGAATGGAATCAATGGAAAACCCTGGCCAATCGGCTTGGACTGACTTTTGCCACTTGGAACAGCTCGCTCAACAACGGGATAAGCCTGTTCCATGAGCTGCAATCCAGGGAAACTGAAGAGCATCCAGCTGTCGAAACCGACACTGCACCGTTGCCCGCGACCGGAGTACATGCAGATACCGGCGTCACGTTAGTTGATCACTTTAAAGACAAAACCATTGTTTTTCTAAATAATGACGATACCTGTGTAAAAACCCTTCCGCCCTGTGATTTTTTCAGATCTGCCAGCAGCGGCGTCAGGAGCTACATCGTGGGGCCAAAGCCGGTCAGGGAAGACCTGTTTTATCCAGAAAAAGATCTTGCTGAAAACCTCAACGGACGCGCGAGGAAAACGTTAGTAAGGAGCTACATCCACACTACGAACGGTTCAAAGGACAGACTGATAAAAGCAGCAGAAAAACAGGCAAAAAAATTGCGAAGAGAGTGGCCTGATAAAAGATTTACCGTCGTTTATAACTACGAAAATCTACCGCTACCAAGAAAAACCCTACCCATTGTCGGAAAGTACGGGCCCAAAAGATATCAGATGGGTACACTGATTTCCGTTCTTTCACCGACGAAGAATATGTTTACCAATCTATCCAGACGACCCTGCGAAAGTGATCGCTCTGATTACACCCTTGACCCAGGCAATGTCTTTGGCCTACTAAAAAGTCTTTCTCTACAGAAAAAAATTCAGCTGGTTCAAAACAATAGCACTGCAGACCGGGAAGCCTTGAAAAAAGCCATACTCTCAGATCTCGTAGATGAACATAAAGCGTTCCGTCAAGTAAAGTGGGCAGGCAGTATCGGTAAGAGCGAATTGAAGAAGCGCTTAACCTGTTTACAACAAGTAGTCGATGCCAGCTACCCTGAGACCCGAAGCAAAGAGCTGATACAAGAGATACTCATCGAATTTCGCGCTTTTGCTGCCCGAATGCTCAGGGATAAATGGTACCACCCTCGCCATCGCCAACTCGCCAAAGTGACCCATAAAATAATCGATAGTTTCAAGCAAAAAGGGGATATTGACCCGACACACTGGTTGGAAAATTACCAGGCAAAGAAACAGAGTTTTGCCGGGATTCACCGACGGGATTTATGGCGTCGCTATCAGGATTCTGACGTTTTTCCAGTCCATCAAAATGGTCTCAATGACCCGAACCCTGTGATTGATTTTAACGAATTACAAAATCCATACGATACGGTGTCCCGTGTTGCTGAAAATAGTCACTTTTTTAGAGACCAGGGAGAACGTTTGCGGGCATTGGAAGCATTAGAAAACGGTAACTCATACGACAATAACCCGTAAAACAAAGACGGATGGCTGTTACCAATGGAGAGCTAAACCATCACTCTCGTTGGCATAATAGCCATCACACACCCAGAGACCGGGAGCAGCCACCATTTGGTCACCATCAAACACCAATGGCAGATATTCTCTCAGCCAGGGTGGCACTTTATAGTCCTGCAGCCATTTTTTCAGTGTTTTTCGACCTTGCCGCCCGGCAATGGCAAACTTTTCATCCCCTGATATATGACAACGGCGTTTTAACAGTAATGGTTTTTGTGGCAGTCGGATGGCGCTACCACTGTGCTCCTGTCTAGCACGGCAGGTCAGCGACCGGTCTCCCAACACCACGATTGGCTCTTTCTGCCAGTCCCATACCATGGGCTCAAATGCCTGCAAATCCACTTCTTCATCCAGCAGCACGAGCATTTGTTGGCAGCGAGTCAGGGCAAAGCGAGGTGCCACTGCCAGCACCGGCTCGGCGTCGATTCGAGCCTCAACCACTTCATCAAAGATCTGTTCAAGAGTATGTCTGGAGGGAGGTTGTATGCCCTGCTGTTTCAGCCATTCGCGAACCACTCGACGCCGGGAACCGGCATCAAGGGATTGCAGCGTTGCCAGATTAATCAGCGGTTGCCGGTCAAGCAGCCATTGCGGGCGATAATCAAGACACAGGGCCAACTGTTCGACAGTTTGCTGCTGCACGGTTTGATTCATCTGCCCCACATCCCGCACAAATTCGACCAATCGTTCCGACGCACCCGGCCAGCGCTCTTCCACCATGGGAATCAGTCGCTGACGGAGAAAGTTGCGGGAGAAGCGTTCATCCGTATTACTGTCATCTTCAATAAATCGGAGGTTATGTGCCCGGGCGTAATCTTCAATGGATGCTCGGGCCACATTCAGTAAGGGCCGTAACAACAGCCCATTGCCCAGGGACCTTTGTTCGGGAATCCCCTGAACACCATCAACACCGGTCCCGCGGAATAACCTGAGCAGAACCGTCTCTGCCTGATCATCCCGATGATGCCCCTGCAACAGACAGCCACCCTCCTCCACGGCATTGATAAATACCTGGTATCGCGCATCCCTGGCCGCCTGCTCCAAACCATAGCCATCATTTTCCAGAGAAACTCGGGCGATGGTCAGCGGTATCTGCCACTGCTCACATACCGACTGACAGTGCTCAGCCCACTGATCAGCGAAGCGGCTCAAACCATGATGAACATGAACAGCACATACATCAGCGATATCTCCCCGGTCACGCAGGCAGGCCAGCAAATGGAGTAAAACGGTGGAGTCAACACCGCCACTGAATGCCACCGTTACAGGGCATTCAGATGCCGGTAACTGCAGACTTGAAGATAGTTGATCAAGCACCCACCCAGGGCTGAGTGGGTGACAGGAAGTGATCTCTGCGCTGGTTTTTGCCATCGTTTTCGCAATCAAAGCGCCCCAAAATCCCTGATTTTCTGGTAACGATTTTCCAGCAGGGTATCGCTGTCCAGTGCCGAAAGCATGTTCAGCTGATCCACCAGTGTTGCTTGCAAACTGGCAGCCGCTGCTTCAGGATCCCGGTGCGCACCACCCAATGGCTCTGCCACCAGGGTATCCACCAGACCCAGCTCCTGTAAACGCCCGGCAGTTACTCCCATGGCTTCTGCGGCGGTAGAAGCGTACTCGGCTTTTTTCCAGAGAATGGAGGCGCAACCCTCAGGGGAAATAACAGAGTAGGTTGAATACCCCATCATCACCAGATGATCACAAACCCCAATGGCCAATGCGCCACCGGAACCGCCTTCACCGATCACCGTGGAAATCACGGGCACTTTCAAGCGGGACATCACCGCCAGGTTGTAGGCAATCGCCTCACTCTGCCCACGTTCCTCGGCACCAATACCGGGGTATGCGCCCGGTGTATCAATAAAGGTCAGGATGGGCATCTTGAAACGTTCCGCCATTTCCATCAGGCGACAGGCTTTACGGTAACCTTCCGGTTTGGGCATTCCGAAATTCCGGCGTACTTTTTCTTCGATCTCACGCCCCTTCTGATGACCAATCACCATCACCGGCCGACCATCCAGTCGGGCCATGCCCCCCACAATGGAAGGGTCATCGGCAAAATGGCGATCGCCATGGAGTTCATCAAACTCGGTGAAAATATGGCGAATATAGTCCAGCGTATAAGGCCTTCTGGGGTGCCGGGCCAGCTGGGCCACCTGCCAGGAAGAAAGGTTGCTGAAAATGGCATCCGTCAGACTGCGACACTTATCCTGCAGTGTGGCAATCTCTTCAGTAATATTCAGCTCTGCATCGCTGCTGACCAGCCGAAGCTCTTCTATCTTGGCTTCCAGTTCAGCAATTGGCTGTTCAAAGTCCAGGTAATTCGGGTTCATGAAGTCCACTTATCATGGCCGGAGAGTAAATAGGGATCAAAATACGTAAACACCGCCAGAAAGTCGAGTTAAAAAGCGTAATCGCCTGTAAACAAAGCGACGGTATTGAAGTCCTCAAGGGCAGCAGAAAAGCAATATGAGAATCGGATGATACCTTTTGAAAAGGTGAAACTCCTGCCTGACAAGGTAGTGAAGAATTGATCAGAGTCGCATCAGAATAAAGACATATCCTCTTCAGCAATGGCAATCCGCACAGGGTCTTCCGGTGGTCTTTCGGGGACTTTCGGTTTTTGCGCTTCAAGAATTGCACTGAAAGAGTCAGACCCAAATCCCAGCAGCGGTCTGATGAAAGTCGCTATGTCGGTGCCCTGGCAAGCCTGTTCAAAAGTTGCCAGTGCTTCTTCTAAGGTCTTTCCGCAATAGAGGGAATAAGGGTGGGTTCCGGGGAATACCTCGAATTCATTAACCCCCAAGTACTGGATGTTTTGGCGGTGATGATCTAATTTATATTGCCATTCACATTGGCTGGGGTTCAACAACTTGAGGAAAAACATACCATCATCAAGTTGACCAGCATGTATTGAATCAGGGTGACGAAAATGTCTGAATCCCTTATTCAAAGATTGATGATATTCACCTTGATAAAAATTATTGAGATCACAAACTCCTGTAATCTCTTTCAGGGTATTACCACATGTTTTGCAATCCGTCTCCCTCAATCTGCCATCAGCACACTGGAAATATTTCCCAAACTGGTCAAGAGAGATTTGAGGGCTCTGAATTTCAAGTTTTTCCATATTCCGAAATACCAGTAAAGGCGAACCCGTTGCCGCTATATTGGTATTGGGGTCCACCCGGCTGGGTGAATATTTTCTTAACAACTCTGATCCGGACCGGGAATTATCAGCCTGTGGTATCGCAGCATAAGCCCCGGGAACTATGGTAGTCGACAGGTTGTTAAACTTTCCCTGATGATCATCTGTTATGGGGTTAGTCTCTTGCTTTGGTTGTGCTGGCAACGCCTTTTGGCAAGACTCGACAGGAGTCATAAATAAATTCCTTCCATAAAAATTTCACTAAGTTCATGACCGTTTGCTTTTCAGGCAACCCGGAAACCCGGCGCAGCCTTCAAGCAAGAAAATTTAGATTCCATTTGGTCATTAACTCTGACTGCATATTCCAATGAAAGTTCTATACAAGGTGATTTTATTTTTCCGTTGAGATTTTCTTATTCCTGAAAAGGGAAACTGCAAAAGACCACAGCTCCCGTTTCATACCTCAATTCTGCATACTCAGTAAGTTCTTTAAGTCAGGCATACTCAACGTTAGCCGCATTTTTGCCAAGCCACTGCCTGAGTTCCAGCACCAATTCATCACTGGGGCTGACCAGCCATTGCTCACCGAGCATCAGGCTGGCACGGGCATCGTCCCGATGGTAATCAATCCTGACCGGCAACCGCCCCGGCTGCCCGCCCAGCATGGACGACAATTTTCGTTCAAAATGACCATCAATCTGTTCATGGGACACCTCAAGAACCAGACGACGGGCATAATGGCTGCGGGCATCCACCACTTTCATCACTTTTTTCGAGCGGACTTTCAGGCTACCGGAGTAATCATCAAAGGTGACTTCCCCTTCCACCACCAGCACTGCGTCTTTATGGAGCAGGTGTTGATACTCCCCAAACACGTCGGCAAACACCGACACTTCAATCCGTCCGGTGCGATCATCCAGGGTAACAAACGCCATTTTGTCCCCCTTCTTGTTTTTCATGATCCGCATATCCACCACCAGCCCGGCGATGTTCTGGCTATCGCCCCGGGCAGGCTGAAGGTCTTTGATACGGTTGCGGATAAAATGCCGGATTTCACTTTCGTATTCATCAATGGGGTGACCAGTCAGATAGAGCCCCAGGGTATCCTTCTCGCCACCCAAACGAACCTTATCCGTCCATTCGCTGGTTTTCAGATAAGTGTCGTAAACAGCGTCTTCTCCGGCGGGAACCAGGGCACCAAACATATCCATATGACCGGAATCCAGGCTTTTGGCCGCCTGATCCGCCGCTTTGATCGCCTCAAGCTGGCTCGCTTCCAGCACGGCCCGGTTAAAATTCAACTGTTGCGGCTTTTGTGGGACAGGTCCAAGCAGGTCTAGCGCCCCGGATTTGATCAACGCCTCCAGCACCCGCTTGTTGATGCTTTTGGCATCCACCCGCTCACAGAAGTCAAACAGGTCCTTGAATGACCCACCCTCTTTACGTGCCCGGACAATCGCCTCAATAGGGCCTTCACCCACGCCCTTGATGGCTCCCAGCCCATAGACAATATGACCATCGTCGTTCACACCGAACATATATTCGCCGCTGTTCACGCTGGGCGGCAGCACAGTCAGGCCCATATCCCGACACTCTTCGATAAAGGTCACCACCTTATCGGTATTCTGCATATCGGAGCTCATGACCGCCGCCATAAACTCCGATGGATAGTGAGCCTTCAGCCACAGCGTCTGGTAGGAAACCAGGGCGTAGGCTGCCGAGTGGGATTTGTTAAAGCCATAGCCCGCAAACTTCTCAACCAGGTCGAAGATCTTCATGGCCAGCTCACCATCAACCCCCTGGCTGATAGCGCCCTCTTCAAAGACTGTCCGCTGCTTGGCCATCTCCTCCGGCTTTTTCTTACCCATGGCCCGGCGCAGCATATCCGCACCGCCCAGGGTGTAACCGGCCAGCACCTGGGCAATCTGCATCACCTGTTCCTGGTAGAGGATAATGCCGTACGTGGGCTGCAAAATAGGCTGAAGCGACTCGTGCTGATACTGGGCATCCGGGAACGAGAGTTCCTCCCGGCCATGCTTACGGTTAATAAAGTTGTCCACCATCCCGGACTGCAACGGACCGGGACGAAACAGGGCCACCAAAGCGATAATATCTTCAAAGCAGTCGGGCTGGAGACGCTTGATCAGATCTTTCATCCCACGGGATTCCAGCTGGAAGACCGCGGTGGTTTCCGCCCGCTTCAGCATGTCATAGGAGCTTTTATCTTCAAGATCGATGGCTTCAATGGCCAGAGGCTCTTCACCCCGCTGCGCCCGGCGGGGATTAATCAGCTTCAGGGCCCAGTCAATAATGGTCAGCGTACGCAGACCCAGGAAGTCGAACTTAACAAGACCCGCGTATTCCACATCATTCTTGTCATACTGGGTGACCACCCCTTTACCGTGCTCATCACAGTAAAGCGGAGCAAAGTCCGTCAACTTGGTGGGGGCAATCACCACACCACCGGCGTGCTTGCCGACATTGCGCGTGACCCCTTCCAGCTTCAGCGCCATCTCCCAGATTTCCGCCGCCTCTTCATCGGACTCCAGAAACTCCCGGATGACTTCTTCCTGCTCAAAGGCCTTACTGAGGGTCATGCCGATTTCAAAGGGGATCATTTTGGAAAGACGATCCGCCAGACCGTAGGATTTACCCTGAACCCGGGCTACATCACGCACCACCGCCTTGGCCGCCATGGTACCGAAGGTGATGATCTGGGATACCGCATTGCGTCCATAGGTACGGGCCACATAATCAATCACCCGGTCCCGGCCTTCCATACAGAAGTCAACGTCAAAGTCGGGCATTGACACCCGCTCAGGATTCAGGAATCGCTCAAACAGCAGGTCGTATTTGATCGGGTCCAGATCGGTGATTTTCTGAGCATAGGCCACCAGCGACCCGGCACCGGAACCACGTCCGGGGCCAACGGGAATATCGTTATTTTTAGACCACTGGATAAAGTCCATAACGATCAGGAAGTACCCGGGGAACCCCATCTGCAGAATGGTGTTCAGCTCAAAGTCCAATCGCTCCCGGTAAATTTTTTCGGTTTCCGGAAAGTCCGGTGCCGACGTATCAAACAGAAACGCCAGACGCTCCGTCAGACCGTCATGGGAAAATTCACGGAAAAACTGATCCATGGTTTTACCTTCTGGCACGGGATATTCCGGCAGAAAGTACTCACCCAGTTTGACATTAATAGAACAGCGCTGGGCAATGGCAACGGAGTTGGCCAGTGCTTCAGGAATATCCGCAAAGAGTTCAGCCATCTCCTGTTCAGACTTCAGGTACTGTTCTTCACTGTAGCGATGTTCCCGGCGGGGATCATCCAGAACCATACTTTCACCAATGCAGACCCTGGACTCATGGGCTTCGAAATCATCCCGGGTCATAAACATCACATCATTGGTGGCCACCACCGGACAGTTGAATTCTGCCGCCAGAGCCACGGAACCATGAACGCACTCTTCATCCCCTGCCCGGTTGGTACGGTGCAGTTCCAGGTAGAAGCGATCAGGAAACGCCCCCATCCACTCCTGCAATAACTCACCCGCCAGCGACTTTTTGCCCGATAACAGTGCCCGGCCAATCTCACCTTCCCTGGCACCGGAAAGCGCAATCAGCCCTTCTGACTGAGCCATGATCCACTCCCGTTTAACCAGTGCTTTTTCATGGTGTTGATTTTCCATAAACGCCCGGGAGATCAGCTCGGTCAGATTGTGATAACCCTGCTCATCCATACACAGCAACACCAGACGGGACGGTGCATACTTATCCGCCGGATTTTCCACCCAGAGGTCAGCGCCACAAATGGGCTTGATACCTGCACCCATGGCCCCCGAATAAAACTTCACCAGCGCACAGAGATTGGACTGGTCGGTCACCGCCACCGCCGGTGTACCACAGCCGGAAATCGCGCTGATCAACGGTTTTATTCGCACCAGCCCGTCGCTGAGGGAAAATTCGGTGTGCACCCGTAAGTGGATAAATCGTGCGGTCATGGAAGAAGGAAGTCCTGAATGGCAATCCGATTATGATAACAATGGAGATATGCACCTAACAAATTAATATTTAATGCAATATTTAAAAGCAAGTGATAAATTCCAACAGCAAAAAAGCACATTTAAAAAAACAGGGAATACTTTATCCTCAATTTCTCGCAATCCTCACTACGGGCGCTTAAATCCGACAGGATCCCGGGCATTTAGCAGTGACTCATAAATCGACTTAAAATTTACCGTATTCAGGAATTCCCTGGCAATGGTGGTTAATTCCTCAGATTTAAGCACCAGCGCATTGCCCGAGTTGTGTGCCTGCCTCAAATAACGAGCCTTAACAGATCTTTCAAGAGCAGAATTATTCTGTGTTTCAGTCATCATGACATACAGCTCTTCCGGTGAGGATACCTCTTGGGCACCATATCTGTTGGAATATATGCGTCCGACAGAGGCCTCCAGAAAACAATAAGTTAAACGACTGCCCCTGGTTTTTGTCATATGATACAGGTAAAAAATGAATGCCTGGTAAATAGCCTGTTTAACTATTTTGTCAGGGACACTTGAACGGTCATTACCAGACACACGGAGGGAATTTATAATTGGCATGTACCTTGCCCAGATTTCCTTGGTTTTTTTATTAATCTCTTCAGACTTTTTTTGATGTCGACTACCTTCTCGCTTCGCTGGAAGACGAACATTCCTGTGAGTTTTATTAGTATGTTTTCCGGATACTTTACAAACTTCAGCGCGATATTGATCGTATGTCAGATTATATCTGAAGTTTTTTCCCATAACCTGCCATGGTTCTGATGAATAATGGGCTTCAACTTCATCCGCGATAACTGTGTAGGCCCAATCAGGCTGACCCAGTATAATAACCGGGCGAATGCCAGTCTTACTGGCGTTTAACTGTGGAAAAGCGGGCTTTCGCACCAACATTCGCTCAATGTCCGGAATGCCCTCAGGGTTGTTCGTCCAGGACAACTGTAAAGACGAACAGTCGATTTGTTCTTCCAGGAATGGCGAAACCCCATTAAAACTTTGGGTTACGAAAAAATGATTGTCTCCTTTCAGTTCCCATTCGTAACAACTCAGCCACTTCTGGCTATTCCCCAACGGAGTCAGCAATGCTTTATACCAATGTTCCAGGTAACTGACGGCCTGAGCCTTCAATTCCTTTACAGTTTCCAGACGTACCATCAGGTCATGATACTTAGCCGCTGGAATAATACTGCTAAGGTATCTTTGCGGGGGTCTTAGCCAACCCGCCTTGAATGCTTCAATGGCAAAATGAATGACTGGGGGGTGGGCTAAATTACTCTCTGTCAGTATATCCACCATTGAACCCAACCAATCGTCATGATATCCATAACGGTTGTGAACAATCGTTTTTGAGTAGAGCGCCTTGAGCAGCCCGGTCACCTGATCTTCACTACTGCTGGACAATATTTGACTCACCGCCTCAGACATCGGTTTATAGTAGGTACCGGTACGCCTACAAAACACCTTGCCAATCAACCGAGATTCCTCAAAGTTCAGTGTCTCTTTCTTTAGCAGGATTGAGACTCCCAGAGAAAAACCGGTTAAGTCTTTGTCTTCCCAAAGCCTTTTTACCACCTCGCTGGTATCTGGCGTTTTATTTGGTAATGCACAGCCTGCCTCAAGGGTTTTGTGCAGATCTTCGACACTCCGACCATAAGCTTTGGCAAGGCGCTGCTGTTGCTCTGGATCAGCACTGTCCAGAAACGCCTTAATCTTCTTTGACTCGGTGCTGGAACCACTTCCCTGCCGGAAAGGCTGAAAGTCAGGTTCGATTCGTTTTACCTGTACAGGAGCACCTCCGAGATCCTCTGACTTCCAGCTCATTCCGCCATCCAGTGAATACTCCGGATATAGGTGGTATTTACCGCTTACTGCGCGTGCAGGAATTCCAAAATAGCGGCAGAGCGCCACAAATATCGGCGTTCTGTGTTGACACTTGCCCTGTTGACGCCACAGCAGAAAGCGAAAAAAACCTTCGCCACCTTCATATTTCTCTGAGCCCTTAAAATTTTTGCAGTACTCTGCTATCGCAGCAATACGATCATTCAGGGTCTTTGCCGACTGAATACAACGAATCTGTTCCTTTTGATTCTCCGCCATATCAGCTGCTGCAAAGCCGTTAAAGAATTCAGTTAATTGTAATTTCATGGCTTCAGAAACAGTGCAGTCTAACCTCGCGTCGCCAGATTGCTGCAATAAATCCAACGTGTCGACCGAAGGTTTTTTACAGGAACTTTCTGTCACTCTTTTTTCTACAACGTAATTAACTGTTATTTCCTGATCATCCCCGACATTTGGAAAACGCACCATGTGAAGACCTGTATACCTGTCTTTTATCAACCGGTAATCCAGAGACGGTTTTATTCGCAAAGCCTGGATAGTTTCATCCGGGTTCAGACCTGGCAGGTAAAAATACTTATCCTTGTTTACCCGCAGGCAATGAACCCCCAGACTCTGCTCGCTGCCCAGGGTTACTTCTCCATCAGGCAGAGTGGAGGGAAACACCACCTCAAAACCGTGCACCCCGGGGCTAAAACTGCGTAGTTCAACATTACCCTGATTATTCAAAGCCACATCAAAGACCTCCAGGCGATACATCCCGGGACTTTTACGAGAGGCAAAAATCTTTCTCTCCACCAACTGACGTAACGCTCTGTGTTCATAAGCGGTATCAACATCCAGATAATGAATCGTTTTGGCGGGTAGCTCTGCCTGATTATCAAGAGGCAGGGTATCGTTTGCACAGATAGTGGCAGCCTCTGTTTTGCCATTTTCCCGTGGTGCAGATTGAGCAGCTTCAGAGAGGGGCTTTCCCGGAGAGTTATGTGTATCGCCACTATTTACTGAAACAGCACCAGGATATTTTACTGAAACAGCACCAGGATATTGTCCATCAATTTTTGCCAGTTTATGGGCCATCGCTTCTGCGCCGGAACTGTGAGAATCTGACCTTTTTCTGCCACTGCCGGAATAGTGTCTGACGGGGTTTGATACTATCCGTGAAATTTTCTGCCAAAAGGCAGGCCACAAAAAAACCTTGTTGGCATCCCATGCACTTATCTGTTTGTCAGCTTCCCGGAAATATGGCTGGTTAATGGACATTTTCAGGGTTTGCTTTTGAGCATCCGTCAGGGTAAATACAGTATTTGCCTCCAACCCAGTCTGATTAAACCGGTGATCAAACCAGCAGTGCTGCCAGTATCGATAAAGAGTCTGGGTCAGAATATCATCCGCATCTTTCGGTTTCGGGGAGAGACCCGAAGCCTGCCATTGGGCCTGCGCCACACGCCTGATGATTTCCGTTCGGGCCTCTGCATCACTCAGCTCAGCCTTGATGTGTATTTCATGGTGCTGTTCATCAATATGGTTGAGATTGCTGCGACGTATCAACCAGGGGCGATCAGAGCCAGCCCTGGTGTGGTGAAACCAATTGCAAAGTACAGGATCAATCCCCCGCTGGCCAATGGGTACAGCCGATAATTCTGGCAATTTCTCCAGGGTTGCTCTGACCGCGATAAAATAAAGCTGATAGTGATGATTGATGTGTTGACGGAGCGTATTTTCGGTAAAGTCTCCGTCTTTAATGACGGCCCTGGCCAGATTTTGTAAATCCAGGCCGGTGGGCTGCAAGGGCAGGCCTTGCTGTTGCAAACAGGCCCTCAGTTGACAGTGCCACTGGGTCAACAATGCAGCTGCGGACTTTCCCTTTGGCGTTTGTGGCAACACTTTTTCAACAATGGCCAGCAGTTCCGCCGGATTATATTGTCGGATAGGCAAATAGCGGAAACGTCCTTTGAGCGCTGGTGATAACGGTTTGCGGCCACTGTACCGGGGAGGATTGGTGGTGGCAAACAGGTGGAAACCCGGATGAGCATCACCGGCCAGAATATCATTAAGCTCCCCCTCCAGGTGCTGGCTATCAATCAGATTCAATTCAGAAATGACTACGATGCCGCCATTGACTTTCGCCCGCTGGATGGCTTCGCACACTCTGTCCCAGGAGCAATCCCCGGCATTGCAATAAAATACCTCTGGCATGGA
This sequence comes from Endozoicomonas acroporae, assembly GCF_002864045.1. Classification (GTDB taxonomy): domain Bacteria; phylum Pseudomonadota; class Gammaproteobacteria; order Pseudomonadales; family Endozoicomonadaceae; genus Endozoicomonas; species Endozoicomonas acroporae. The sequence goes on along the minus strand of NZ_PJPV01000074.1, from coordinate 20,052 downwards.
TTCTCCCTGCTGTTTGAAGCTTTCAATCAACAGGTTCAGGGTGACATCCTTACCCCGCCCGGCAGGGCCTTCAATCAGGGTAGCCTGACGACCATGATGTTTTCTGACGTGATGATGCGCCTGCTGACATCGGCTTAAATCCTGACCAAGCCGTTGCACCAATTCACTGACCGCTGATCCGGAGGTATCAAACTCAGGCCGGGTTTGTAACGTCGCCCGGATAAAAGTGTTACGTATAACCTCCAGGACCTGATTATGTACCAGGTCTCTCAAAGTGTTGTCTACCTGGTCACGGGCAGAAAACCAGAGTTCCAGTGCTGTCCTGGCATCCTGACTCACCCCGGGAATTTCTGAGCCCAGTACATCCTGAAAACTCTGCAAAATCAACCCATCCACCTGCTCACGGGTAACGCTGCCCTGTCTGTGCCTGGTGGCTAATGCACGATCCAGATACCAACCCACCCAGCTGCAGATATCGGTCAAATCCCTGGGGGTAAACTCATGTTCCGGCAGCAATTCCGGATAATATTGCCAAAGCACCATCACACGGTCACTGGCGCTACGTACAATGTCGTCTGTTTGCGGTTCTGGCAAATACCGTTGTAACTGCCTTAGCAGAGCAGGTTCAACCACCCGGTCCCGAAGAAAAGCCCGATTTAAGGGAAGGTAGTATGGCCCGGGCAGTTTCTCCTTCAGCACAGGGTCTAATTGGCGTCCGGCGTAATGGCCCGGGTTACCGGTCAAAATCACTCGGTGCTGAGCAGTCACCTTGACCGGGTGACCGTTAACATAGATGCACGGTACCGGTTCCCATAAACCATTCAGGGAAGCCTGCAATCCGGTATTGGCCAGATTGGCCTCATCCAGAACCACTGTGACATAATGACCTGCAGCGGCGGGTTGAGTATTGGCCCATTCCAGTAACGCCCGGTCTTGTAATGCCATATAACGGTCACCACCATCTCCGGTGCCGGTATGTTCCTGCCATTGCCAGCGTTTCATCAGGGTCTGTTCGCTGTCGCAGGGGCCCAGAGAAATCAGCGAAGCCAATCCGGACGCCTCGGCAGTTTTGGCGGCAAAATAACTTTTACCAGTCCCGGTTTCTCCTTGCAGGAAAATGACGGGGGAGTCCTCAAGCCGGTCATGGAGCCTGGATAAACGACGAAGTTCCCGATCCTTCTGGTCAACCGAACCGTAATAAAGATCATGGGCCAGCGCCTGAAGTGGGGCTTGAGCGCAACCCTGCCATTCAAGTGATTGCACCAATAGATGCTCCAGGCGTGAAATGTGCTCTGGGTCACTATTTCTGGATACGCTCTGCTGGCTAACACGATAACAATCCATCGCCAGAGTATGAATGGCATCAGATCGAGTCTGTGCTGAATGTGGACGTAACTGCCAGCCAGAAGCCAGCGCATCTTCTAACCGCCTGATCTGATTTTGTGGCCTGATTGCTAACTGTTGGTACCGCTCTGCCTGCAGTGGGTCAACCTGCAGCTGCAAAGCCACCGAACTCCGCTGCATCCGGGGCGTTTGTGCGACAATCAAGGCACAGAGGCAATCCATACATTCGTTGGACATGCAAGCTTGAAATGGATATTCATAGGACAGGTTCAGTTGTTCAAATACAGTATTGGCAAAGACAGTCGGGCCAAAAGCCCTGGCCAGTTGCCACACATTGAGGCAGACAAAACTCCTGTCCAACGGCTGGGCACTGTTAATGACAGCATTCAAACGATCAGGATCCACCCAGGCAGTTTGCGCTGTATCCGGCAATAGCTGTCTGCAAGCCACCTTCATAAAATCACGAACTGACCGATTCTGCCGGGTGCCATGGCTGAATACGCTATCGATGGCTTTGCGCCAATGGCAGGGTTGCAGCTGCGGTGCATGGTCAACCTGCTGTGCCCGCCGGGCAGCCAATATCAGGTTATTCAACAGCCCTTCTGTGATTTCAGGCAATGGATGACAAAGGGTGGCAGGTACGGTTTTAAAAGCTTCGCAGAGTTGCCTGAGCGCCTGTTCCGGGAGTTCAGTCCGGGACATACCATGATGTTCGGCGGTGATATTCCAGATATCTACCGGTGGACATAACTCTGCGGCGGCGATCATTGCGCTCCATACCGGGGATGGGCTTTGTGCAAGCTCAGGCCAGAGTACTGTGATACAAGCTTTCGGGTAAGCCTGTAATATGCCGTTAACCAGCAGGGGTTGTCCAGATACCAGGGGCTCAAGCAGCTGCTGAAGCTTTGGATTGCTCTCCAGCCCCCGGAATACAACGGGCTTGCCCGTGGTCAAAGCTGCCTGCAAGCCGCTCTGACAGCGACCAAAATACGCCTTTTGCTCCGAAGTGATAAAGATATTGTCAAACAACTGGCTGAAGCCGGTCTGGTTGTTGATCTGTATCACCAGGGGAATTTCCTGGTGGCTATTAATCCAATGATTTGCCTGGGCACTGTGCTGATAAGTCACTGTGTTAACGGGGGCGTGATCCCCGGTATTATCTTTACCGCCAATACAGCTGGCCAGTTCGGGTTGCCCGGCTTTTTCTGTCAGCCCAAGTGATTGCGGTTGCCGCTGTGAATGAGCGACCTGAAGCTTCGGTTTTACCCCTGTGGTCTGGTGGATATTCTGCAGTGTACCCAGCAAAAGAAACCAGAGCGCTTCACTGAGAGGTGAAGTGACTGTCACCACGTCACCGGCCTTCACCTGGTCCAGCAAGCTGGTGTTAGGAACCGCAAAACCTTCCTGCCCGATACTGATTGGCCCCAACCATTCCATAATATTGCTATGGTTAATAATCAATGGGTTTTGTGGCTCGTTACCGGCAAGTCTTGCATCCCCAGAGTTAGCCATGATTTGAAACAGCGATAGCAGCTCGTCATCTCCCACCGGCATCCGGTAAAACTGAATATCTTCTGGCAGAGTACAGAGAGCACCGTTGCTCTCATAACGCTTTTGCGCCAGCAGTTGGCGAATGGTCTGTTCAAATGCCAGATTATGCCAGTCGGCTCCTTTGAGAATCACCCGTTGCCCGGTTTTCAATTGCTCAAATTTGCCTGGCAGGTGCCGGATACGCCCCTGCTTATCCACCCCGGGTCCACCAAAAAACAGCTGTCGCCAATTACTGTGCAAATGACAGTGGATAATAACGGTATTGCCATCATCCATAGCACTGCCCGAGGGGAGTTCAGCCAATACCGGTGGCACATCACCGATGTCCATTGTCTGGTCATTGCCACTGTCTGCGTCAAACTGCCAGGTATTGCCCGGTCGATTAATTCGTCGCCAGAAATCCGCACCCGGTGCTTCGTCACTTTTCCCCACCATCGCCAACTGCTCATGACTGGCCAATACCAGCAGCGAAACATGTTCACCCAGAGCACGTTTTTTCTGAGTGACTTGGTCAAACAGACAAGGATTATCGGGATCCAGCAAATCATTAAGTTTTGGCAGCTCGTCACTGGTGAGCATTCGGATATCGATAACCAGGGTCAAAGGCTCGTTATTTTCAAATAGCTTGCCCGGTTTCAGAGAGTGATGACCGGTCCCGGAAATACTCAAGCGGCTGAGCAGGTTCCCCTGCGAGAGATCATCCGGATGAGAAAGAATGACTACGTCTTGCTGCTCATCATGGGTTTGAGCAGATAAAAGATGTCGAACCTGATGATTATTAGCGACAAAACGAAAATCAAAGGAATGTGAAAACCTCAGGTTTGGTGAGACCTGTAAGCATACAGTTCTCGCAGTGTCAGACAGCGGAATCCGGGGTGACGTTAAATGCAGCCTGGATTGTACTTCAACGCACATATCCACTGGCTTTAATGGTTGCTTCAATTTTGCCTTTTTGGCCGACAAGTTACGCTCTGATGCCAATTGTACATTGCTTCCACTATTTTGAATGTTCATAGATCCCGCCACTCCATTAACCTTTGAGGTTCTTTTTGGATTACAGACTGCTGAACTATTCTTTGCAGAAAAAAAACCGGTATCAGAAATGACACCTATCAAGAAATACTGCGTTAGAACTGAAAGTTGTCAGGTAGTTTAGAACACAAATAGCTGACCACGGTTTAGCTCATGATCGGAACCTGAAGGGGAGCTTACGACTGGGAACATTTCAATCACACGATTGCGCCCCAAAGACCTGCACAGGCCAAGCCTGGCAGGGCTTGTTGCGTCCATTGCTTTTTTCAACTGACCACGTCAGCCAGGAGCTCCCGAACCGGCTTGAAGGAGCGACGATGGACGGGAGCAGGCCCCAACTTTCTTAACGCTTCAAGGTGGACTTTTGTAGGATAACCTTTATGCCCTGCAATGCCATAACCGGGCCACTCCATGTCCATAATCAACATTTCCCGGTCGCGGGTCACCTTGGCAATAATGGAAGCAGCAGCAATCTCAGGAACACGACTATCGCCTTTTACAATGGCTTCAGCACGACAGGAAAGCGCTGGACAGCGGTTACCATCGATATAAGCCAGTTCGGGCCTGACCGATAATCCCTCTACGGCACGCTGCATTGCCAGCATGGTGGCATGGAGAATATTCAGTTCATCAATCTCTGCTACTTCAGCCCTGCCCAGTGACCAGGCCAGGGCGTTATGACAAATAACGTTAAAAAGTGCCTCTCGCTTTTTCTCCGACAGTTTCTTGGAATCATTCAAACCTTCAATCGGGCGGGCAGGATCCAGGATGACAGCAGCAGCAATCACCGGGCCACACAGTGGACCTCTGCCCACTTCATCAACACCAGCAACAATAATTCCTGTGTCACTGGCGTCACACCAGTCAAATTGATTTTGCTTCACTGACTCTCTACCCGCTGCCTGGTCTGCTGAATAACTGACATCACCGCTTCATAGGCCAGTCTGCTGGCATCCTGCTTCAGTTGATGGTGAATCTCCTTAAAAGAATGTTCCAGAGCCCCTCTGTACTCTTGGTCCTCAATGGCCTTCTTAATCAAAACCCTGAGATTTTCAGGAGTAGCATCGTCCTGTAACACTTCAGGTACCAGCTCTTTGTCGGCCAGAAGATTGGGCAGTGCGACATATTTGACCTTCACCATCCGGCTGATAATGGCAAAACTGAGCGGTGCCATTTTATAACTGACTACCAGCGGTTTTTTATGCAGTGCAGCCTCAAGAACAGCGGTGCCCGAAGCGATCAGAATCGCATCCGAGGCGGCCATAACCGATTGTGCCTGACCATCATAGACCGTTACGTCCAGATCCGGAAACTCACGGACAATGGGTAGAAGTTGCTTTTTTCGTCGCTCATTGGCACAGGGAATTAAAAAGCGGGCATCCGGGAAGTCTTTCCTGAGCAGGCGGGCGGTCTCAAGAAATAGTTGACCAAGTTTGGCTATCTCTGGTTTGCGGCTGCCCGGCAAGAGCCCGATCACCGGCCCACCACCATGACTGACACCCAGGGTATGTCTGGCTGCGTCTTGATCCGGGTTCATGGAAATCTGGTCAGCCAGGGGGTGGCCAACAAAGGTCACAGGTACACCGTGATTCCTGTAATAGTCCGCTTCAAATGGGAGCAGTGCCAACATGTGGTCTACGGAGTGCCGGATTTTTTTCAGACGACCTTCACGCCAGGCCCATACCTGGGGGCTGACATAATGCACGGTTGGAATACCGGCCGCTTTCAGCCTGCGTTCAAGCGCCAGGTTAAAATCAGGGGCATCAATACCAATAAACACATCAGGCTGATCGGCAATCAGTCGCTCCCGCAACTGTTTGCGAATACCCAGCAGTTCTCGCAAACGCCCGAGAACCTCAACCAGCCCCATCACCGATAACCGTTCCATGGGGAACACGCTGTCAAAACCCTCTGACTGCATCAGGGGACCGCCAATACCATAGCAGTAAGCATCCGGATAATGTCGTTTGATTTCCCGGATCAGCCCGGCCCCGAGAACATCCCCTGAGGCTTCTCCTGCAACCAATGCAATACGTAATGATATCCCCGGGGAAGAAACAGCCGACTGCATCACCGGGTAATACCACGGCTTGATGATTTCAGAGAGTCAATCAGCAGTTGGATTTCCGGTAACGGCTCCATACTCTCGAGACGATCAATCGCTTCAGCCGTTCTCAACCCCTGACGGTAAATGATCTTGTAGCACTGTCGCAGTTTGCTGATCAGTTCAGGCGTATATCCCCGGCGACGCATGCCTTCAAAGTTCATACCATGGGCTTCAGCAGGATTACCGCTGGACATGATAAATGCCGGCACATCTTTGAACAGTGCCGTATGGGCAGCGCTCATACTGAAGGCACCAATCTTGCAGAACTGATGCACCGTCGTGTAACCGCCCAGGATGACACAATCACCAACCATCACATGACCGGCAAGTGCCACATTGTTAGCAATAATACAGTTGTCGCCTATAACACAGTCATGGGCCACATGCACATAGGCCATCAGCAAATTGTTACTGCCAATAGCAGTCAGCCATTGATCCTGAATGGTGCCACGATGGATGGTACAGCCTTCACGGATAATATTGTTATCGCCAATCACCAGGCGAGTGGGTTCACCAGCGTATTTTTTATCCTGACACTCTTCACCAACACTGGAAAACTGAAAAATACGGTTATTTTTCCCGATCACCGTCGGGCCCTTGATCACCACATGGGAGTGAATACGGCTACCCATACCCACTTCAACACCCGGCCCAATATAAGTCCATGGCCCAACTTCAACATCTTCACCAATACGGGCACCCGGTTCGACAATAGCCGACGGATGAACTCTGGCGGTTGGATGAATATCGGCTTGCAACGGGCTAATGGCTTCAACCGCCCCGGCCGCTTCAGAATCAGTAACGGAGAGTGTGTCGCTCAAGATTTTATTTCCTTTCTTGCACACGTAACTTCTGCAGAGCAGACAATATTACCATCAACCACCGCCTCACAGGCAAATTTCCAGATATCCCGTTTCAGTGCCAACAGTGTTGCCCGGAGAATCAGCTGATCACCGGGAACCACCGGTTTGCGAAAACGCACCTTATCCACCCCGGCAAAAAAATAGATTGTGTCGCCATCCGTCTTGCGAATGTGATAACCAAGGATACCTGCTGATTGAGCCATCGCCTCAATAATCAATACCCCCGGCATCACCGGATGCTGTGGGAAATGACCATTAAAATGTGGCTCATTACTGGATACATTTTTAAGACATTCGATGGAGCCTTTTTCTGTATCCACATGAAGAACCCGATCCACCAGCAGAAAAGGATACCGATGGGGCAGGATCTCCTTTATTACCTCAATTCGTCTCATTCGCCATAAACTCTATAACAGAAAAAGGCTGGACAACCAGCCTTTCCTTTACCGTAAAAATTCTTACCCTGCCAGGTTTCAGTGCACTTATCTCAGTCTCACTGTTTCTCCAGCTGTTTAACCCGCCTGGCCAGATCATCCAGTTGCCGGAAACGAACCACGTTTTTCCGCCACTCACGACTCTCCATAAAACCAGTACCGGAAGAGTAGGAACCAGCCCGGGTAATTGAGCGCGTAATCATGGCCATGCCACTGATAAACGTCCCATCAGCAATGGTCAGATGACCGGCAAAACCAGCGGCTCCGGCAATAGTACAGTTTTTACCAATCTTTGTACTTCCGGAAATACCGACACCAGCGGCAATAGCCGTGTTCTCGCCGATTACCACATTGTGAGCAATCTGAATCAGGTTATCGAGGCGAACTCCATTGTGTATTTCCGTATTACCCAGGGCACCACGGTCAATACAGGTGTTGTTGCCAATTTCAACATCACTGCCGATCACCACACCACCGATCTGGGCGATTTTGTACCAGCGGCCATCCGCGTGTGCATTACCGAAACCATCACCACCAATCACCGCTCCGGAGTGAATGATGGTCCGATCACCGATGGTGACACCGTGGCAGACCGTAACATTGCGATGAAGGTGAACATGGGCACCAAGCACGGAGTCGTGCCCCACCACGGTACCGGCATCTATGCGAACACCGACGGCAATCTGAACGCCTGCCTCAATAACAACATTGGCACCAATGGCAGCGGTCGCATCCACAACAGCAGTCTCATCAACCAAGGCGCTGGGGTGGATACCTGCATTGCCACCACGGTCAGTATCGAACAGGGAGGAGAGCCGGGCATAACCCAGGTATGGGTTATCAAGAACCAGGGCATTTCCGGCAAAGCCACTGGCGGAATCCGGGCAGAGAATAACCGCACCGGCCTGAGTGGTTTCCAGATATCGGGCATAGGCCGGATTGGCCAGAAAGCTTAACTCATGCCCCCCGGCATCCTGAAGGGTATTCAGACCTGAGACCTGCTTATCCCCATCTCCCTGCAGTCGGGCACCACACTGTTCTGCCAGTTGGGACAAAGTATAAACATCAGTCATGATTCATTACTTCATCTGGTTGAGGCTTTCAATGACCTTGCGAGTGATATCGATACTTGGACTGCCATAGATGGCCATCTGACGATCAATGACCAGGTCCAGCTTTAATTCACTAATAACAGTATCGATGGCAGTCTGCAGTTTTGGCCGTAGCTTTTCACGTTCTGCGTTATCCGCTTCTGACCTTTCAGTCTGATACTGGCGTCCTTTCAGTTGCCAGTCTTCATACTTGCGTTGTAACTCTAGCTGACGAACTTTCAATTGCTCGGCGCTCAAAGTCGGGCCATCTTTTTGCAGCTTTTCCTGCATATTACGAACGTCACTCTCCAGCTTCTGCAGAGCGACCAACTGAGGCTTGAACTTGGCTTCAGACTTTTTGGCGTATTGTTTGCCCGCATCGGATTCACTTAACACCATCACCGTATCAAGCACACCTACTTTACTGCCAGTAGTGGCTGCATTGGCCAGGGGGGCCAGCATAATCAGGGCCAGGAATGCCAGTCTGATGGATTTCAAAATAAATCTCCTGAAAACGGTAAAAGGAGGCATTATAAAGAAAAGGTGCCTGATAGCACCTTTTAATTACGTAAAATACCCTCCTAAAAGAGGGATTTGCTTAGAATGGAGTCCCCAGAGAGAACTGGAAGGTCTGGGTTTCATCTCTGCCTTTGGCATTCAGAGCCTTAGCCAGACTGAAAGTCAGCGGGCCAAGGGGGGTAATCCAGGTCAGGCCCACACCAGCACTGTAACGCAGCTCACCCAGGTCCGGCTTGTAGCAATCGACCACCTTTGAGCTGCAGCTCGTATCAAACACATTACCGTAATCAAAGAACAAGCTGGTCCTTAATGAACGCTGGTCCTTGACAAAGGGTAACGGGAATAGCACTTCAACCGTACCCTCAAGCAGCACATCACCACCCATGCTGTTGAAGTCATCGCCGTTATCCCGTTGCGCAGCCTTGGGTCCAAGGGAGTTATCATTGTAACCCCTTACAGAACCAAAACCACCGGCATAGAAGTTCTCAAAGAACGGCATTTCAGAAGTGCTGCCATAGGCACCGCCATAACCCAGGCGAGTGGCAAAACGCGCCGTCAGACTGCGGGTAATGGGCTGGAAGTACTGACCTCGATACACCAGCTTATAAAACGTAGTGGTTGAGCCCGGCATCGCGGCAGACAGCGACAAACTCTGCGAATAACCCGCCGTTGGCAGCAGCCCACGGTTCAACTCTGACTGCGACCAGCCCAGTGACGCCTTGATATTGGTAAACTTGCGTCCTTCTTCATCCAGATAATCCAGGATAACCTGGGGAGTGCCGGAACCGGTGGTAATTTCCGTACCATCAACCCCGAGACTGAAATTAATGGACTCTGTTTCAGACAATGGATACCCGAAACGAACGTTACCGCCAAAGGTGTCAGCCGCATAACTGGAAATGTCCGAATCACTGTAATCGTAGGTTCGATAGTAAATATCATAACCACGGGATACACCGTCAATGGTGTAATAGGGATCCATAAAACTGAAATTATAGAGCTGGCTGACATCACTCTTGTTCAAACCAACGGTGACCTTGTTGCCGGTTCCCAGGAAGTTATTCTGGCTGACCGAGCCACCGAGCAACAGACCGTCAGACTGGGAGAAACCGATACTGGCCGTAACACTGCCGGAAGGCTGCTCTTCTACGGTGTAATTAACATCAATCTGATCGCTGGTTCCCGGCACCGGCGGCGTTTCAACATTGACCTCCTTGAAATACCCCAGACGCTCTAGCCGCACCTTGGACTGCTCAATCTTCTGGGTATTGGCAGATGCACCCTCCATCTGGCGCATTTCCCGACGCAGTACCTCATCATCGGTCTTGGTATTCCCGGAGAAATTAATCCGTCGGACATAGGCTCTGCGGCCCGGATCAACAAAGAAGGTCAACTCAACGGTTTTGTTGTCATGGTCCGGTTTGGGAATGCCAGTCACATTGGCAAAGGTATACCCTTCGTTGCCCAGGCGACGGCTCAGAATCTCTTCCGTGGTAGTAATCAGTCTGCGGGAGAACACTTGCTCCGGCTGGGCCAGCAGCAGCTTTCTTGCCTCGTCTTCGGGAATCACCAGGTCACCGGCCAGCTTAACGTCACTGACTGTGTACTTATCACCCTCAGCAACGTTGACCGTAATGTACACACTCTGCTTGTCAGGGCTGATAGAAACCTGGGTGGAGGTAATATTGAAGTTGATATAACCCCGGTCCAGGTACCATGACCGCAAGCGCTCCAGGTCACCGGACAGTTTCTCCCGGGAGTATTTATCCGCGGAACTGAAGAATTGATACCACTCGGTCTTTTGCAGCTCAAACAGGTCAATCAGTTCATCCCTGGGGAAGGCCGTATTACCCACAACATTGACATGCTGTATGGTCGCCACCTTGCCTTCCTTGACATTGATGCGCAACTTCACCCGGTTGCGGGGCTGCGCTTCAACATCGGCAGTGATCCTGGCACCGTATCGCCCCTGGGCAACGTATTGACGCTCAAGCTCAAGACGGATCGCTTCCAGTGTGGCCTGCTGGAAAATCTCACCTTCCGCCAGACCGGACCGCTCCAGGCCGGTTATCAGATCTTCCGTCTTGATCGCCTTATTGCCCTTGATCTCAATTGCGCTGATGGAGGGTCGCTCAACCACGGCAACCACCAGAACATCACCTTCACGGGCCATACGAATATCATTGAAATACCCGGTTTGATAGAGCGCCCGGGCGGCCCCGGCGATATCCGGTGATTTAATATCATCGCCCACCTCAACCGGCAGGGCATTAAAAACTGTCCCGGCTGAAACCCGTTGCAGGCCATCAATCCGGATATCTGAGACGACGAAGGCCTGGGCAGCAGGCGCGATGGCTAAAGAGCCAATCAGCAGAGACAACAGTGATCGCTTCATGGAATCCGTTCTTATCCGTGTTCATTTCGCATTAACGTGAAAAACATGCTCTTCAATTTCCACATCGCTATTCATGACGCGCAGAGCGCAAAGTGCTTTTCTTTCACCTGGATGTTTGCTGGTCAAACCGGTGCTGTTACAGCCTCATCAGGCCGTGCATCAGTCTGACCAGCGTATCATTGGAAGAGTCGGCTCAGGTCGTTATACATAGCCAGCATCATCACTCCGACAACAAACGTTACCCCGATTTTCAAACCCAGCGTCTGGGTTTTCTCGGAAAGCGGCTTGCCCCTGACCATTTCAACGAGGTAGAAAAGCAGATGACCACCATCCAGCACGGGTATGGGGAGCAGGTTCAACACCCCCAGGCTGACACTCAACATGGCCAGAAAATAGAGAAAATTTTCCAGCCCAGACTCAAGCGACGCGCCAGCCACTTTAGCAATGGTTATCGGACCGCTCAAGTTTTTCACGGAAACAAGCCCGACAACCATCTTCCAGAGGGATTCCAGGGTCATACTGGTCAGCGACCAGGTCGCCTGGGCACCTTTTACCAGCGAATCAATCGGCCCAAACTGTAAATGACGAATCATGGTTTCTGGCCAGGAAACCTGTTGGACACCTGCACCGATAAAACCGGTTGTCACCCCATCAGTGGATCGACTGCCCGGGGTCAACGGCATTTCCTGACTGACGCCATCCCGCTCAACCAGCAATTGCAACGTTTGACCGGCATTGTCACGGATCAGTTCAACAAAGTGCATCCAGTCAATGACGGTTTCGCCATTAACCTGCAGGATTTTATCACCCGACTCCAGACCATCTCTTGCTGCCGCCCCATCGTCCGCTATCTGACCAATGACCGCTGGGATAACAGGAGAGTAAGGCACAATACCCAGGGACCGCACAGGATTGGGCTGTTCCTCATTAACCAGCCAGTCGACTATTGCGATATTTTTATCCCGCACAGCCCCCTCTGAGGCCTCTCCGGGCTCACCCGCCCGGATAGAGACATCAAGATTTCTGCTCTCACCAATGAAGGACAGCAGCTCCATGTTTACGGCCTGCCAGCCCGGTGTTTCCACACCGTTCACAGCAACGATTTCATCTCCGGGGTGAATACCGGCAACGGCAGACGGAGAATCGGGAATCACTTCGCCAACCTGAGGCATCAGGGTACGAACACCCACCATGTACATGAGCCAGAGGGCAAAAATGGCCAGCAGAAAGTTGGCAACAGGCCCGGCAGCGACAATGGCAATCCGGGCAAGGACGGGCTTACTATTGAAGGAAAGGTGCTGCTCATTATCGGGCACCGGCCCTTCCCTCTCATCCAGCATCTTGACATAGCCACCCAGCGGTACTGCTGCAATACTGAATTCAGTACCGTGACGATCAGTCCAGCGCCATAATGACTTGCCAAAACCCACGGAGAAACGAAGTACTTTAACACCGCAACGGCGAGCCACCCAGAAGTGACCATACTCGTGAATACTCACCAGTATTCCAAGGGTTACTACAAAAGCAAAAATGGTCTGTGCTGAGCCAGCTATCTCCGACAAAAGCGATTCAAAAATCATGCAACACCCTGCATTTGTGAAACCTGTTTCCGGGCCAGATAGCGGGCTTCCCTGTCAGCTTCCAGCACTTGATCTATGTCGCCGGCACTCATGACCGGTAAGGTCTGCAATGTGGCATTAATGACTTCAGGTATGCGATCAAAACGCAGTTTGCGTTCCAGAAATGCATCAACGGCAATTTCATTGGCAGCATTGAGCATAGCAGCCGCGGTACCACCGCTGCGGGCCACGTCCTGGGCCAGCTTCAGACATCGGTAACGCATCATGTCCGGCGCATAGAAGTCCAGTCTGGCAATCTCGGTCAGAGACAGGGGAGCAACACCGGATGGTATTCTTCCCGGCCATGCCAGGGCATGGGCAATGGGCGTTCTCATGTCCGGATTCCCCATCTGGGCAAGTACCGAGCCATCCTCATAATCCACCATTGAGTGGATGATGCTTTGCGGATGAATCACCACCTCCACCTGCTCAGGACGGGCATCAAACAACCAGCAGGCTTCAATAAACTCAAGCCCTTTATTCATCATCGTGGCAGAGTCTACGGAAATTTTACGCCCCATACTCCAGTTTGGATGGGCACAGGCCTGTTCAGGCGTCACAGCGGCAAAACTTTCTACCGGAGACTGTCGGAATGGACCGCCGGAAGCGGTCAGCAAAATTCGCCTGACCCCTACCCGTTCGAGCCCCCTGAGGTGATCAGCAGGCAGGCACTGAAAAATGGCGTTATGCTCACTGTCGATAGGAAGAAGAACAGAACCAGATGCCTTAACCGCATCCATGAACAAGGCACCGGTCATCACCAGCGTTTCCTTATTCGCCAGCAATATTTTTTTTCCGGCACGAACCGCGGCCATGGTGGGCGGTAGCCCGGCAGCACCAACAATGGCTGCCATAACCACGTCAACATCACCATCCGCTGCCACCTGGTTCATGGCATCCTGGCCGGATTCAACAGCAATGCGCAAACCTTCAGACTGAAGGTCTGCCCTGAGTTTATTGGCCGCCTGTTCGTCTGCCATAACGATATATTGCGGGCGAAACTGACGGGCCTGCTCCAGCATAACGTCCGCGTTTCTGCCGGCTACTAAAGAATGCACGGTGTATTGATCCGGGTTCCGCGCGATCACATCCAAAGTACTTTTGCCAATGGACCCCGTGGAACCCAACACACAAACCCGCTGTCTGCCGGATTGAGCACATGATGCAGTCATGACCTAAAATACGCCCCTGGTTATCATGACAAAAAGAGTAAATATCGGAACGGCAGCCGTCAGGCTATCAATTCGATCAAGCACACCACCATGACCTGGCAGCAGGCTTCCGCTGTCCTTAACCCCGCGGTGACGCTTCAAGACACTTTCCCAGAGGTCGCCCAGAACGGAAACCAGAACAGTCAGTATGGTCAGAATCAACAACAACACCCCCTGTAAAAAGCTGACACTGAAGAACAACGTTACAATACTTGAAATCAGCACTGAGACCAGTAAGCCGCCGACCAATCCCTCCATCGTCTTTTTCGGGCTGACCCGCTCAATCAGTTTTGTTCTGCCAAAACGCTTGCCAGCAAAATAAGCACCGCAGTCTGCCCCCCAGACCATCACCAGAAGGGTAACAACCAACCAGGCAGAGTCTGGCATTTGTTTGAGCTCATAAAGACCAAGCCATGGCGGCACCAGAGTCAGCGCCCCCATCAATAATCTCAGGGGCTTATTCTCAAGCCAGTGCGCGCTCCTGGGATATTGCCCGACGAGGATAAAGGCGACCAGCCACCAGACAGCAGCCAGACCAAGAATCAGAGAAGAAGGTAAAAAAAGTGTCAGAGCACAAAAAACACCAATAGCCAGCGCATAGAACAGACGTACAGATCGCTGTTCAAAACCGGAAAGGTTTGCCCACTCCCAAGCCGCTAACATAATAATCGCGGCAATAAAAAAACCAAAACCGGTTAAAGGTAATAAAAAAACGCCTGCCAGCGCCACTGGCGCTAATATGACAGCAGTTATGATTCTTTCTTTCAGCACAGTGTTTCAGCCTCCACTTGCTCGCTGGTTTTGCCAAACCGTCGCTGGCGACGGGCGTAGCTCAGCAGGGCCTGCTGTAATTCATTACGGCCAAAATCCGGCCACAGGGTGTCGGTAAAATAAAACTCACTGTAAGCACATTGCCACAATAGAAAGTTACTGATTCGCTGTTCACCACTGGTACGAATCAATAGATCAGGGGCAGGCAAACCCGACGTACTGAGATGCTGTTCAATGGCAAACTCATCAATATTTTTAGCATCAAGCTCACCACGCGCCACTTTTTCAGCCAGTAGCCTCGCAGCAGAAGCGATATCCCACCTGCCACCATAGTTGGCAGCAATGACCAGGGTCACTGAATAATCATTGGCAGTGAGCGTTTCTACTTCTTGAATGTATTTCTGAATTTCAGGACTGAATCGGGTAATGTCGCCAATGACCTTCAGCCGGATGCGTTTTTTCTTCATCCGACGAGCCTCTCGCTTGAGAACCCCCAGAAACAGGCGCATCAGGCCATTGACTTCAATGACCGGCCGACTCCAGTTCTCGCTGCTGAACGCAAACAGCGTGAGCACTTCAACACCCTGTTCATCGCAGGCTTCAACCACTTCACGAACCCGATTAACACCCGCGCGGTGTCCGGCGAGTCCGGGCAGGTGTTTCCGTTTGGCCCAGCGGTTGTTCCCATCAAGAATAATAGCCACATGGCGCGGCAGCCTCTCTGGCGGAACTCCCTGAATGCCGCTTTTTCCCTGTAACGATGTATTGGCCATGGATTAAGACGATCTGAAAATTGGCAGGTTAAAAAAAGTGTAACAATAGAACCTTGCAGGAGCCCGCCGTAAAAAGCAAGCGCCCACAAAGCATCAAAAGACAACTGACGCCTGAAATATTGCAGTCATTACCAGCAGGATTCTGTCTGACGCCAGCCAGACAAAGGCAATAACTGCAATCCAGTACAGTCAGCCATTAGATCGCCATTAAATCTTCTTCCTTAGCAGAAAGATTTTTATCAACTTCAGCAATAAACTGATCAGTCAGCTTCTGCACATCATCCTGACCACGACGCTCGTCGTCTTCACTGATCTCTTTTTCCTTTTCCAGCTCTTTAATATCAGCCAGTGCATCACGGCGGATATTGCGAATAGCAATGCGGGCATTCTCCGCATCCTGACGCGCCTGACGAATATAGCCCTTGCGGGTCTCTTCGGTCAGCGGTGGCAGAGGAATACGAATAACTTCACCGGCAGTCGATGGGTTCAGCCCCAGGTCAGACTTCAGAATCGCCTTTTCAACATCCGGCACAATCTGTCTTTCCCAGACACGAACAGCCAGCGTACGACCGTCTTCAACAGAAATGTTAGCCATCTGGCTCAGCGGTGTTTCTGAGCCGTAGTAAGACACCTTAATGCCATCCAGAAGACTTGGATGGGCCCGACCGGTACGAATCTTGTTGAAGGCAACCGTCAACGATTCAATGGTTTTGCCCATACGCTCTTTGGCATCATCTTTAATCTCATTGATCATCATTAACCCCCGTTTACCAGTGTTCCTTCATGACCGCCAACCACAAGATTTAACAGAGCGCCGGATTTGTTCATATTAAACACCCGAACAGGCATCTGCTGGTCGCGCACCAGGCAAATTGCCGTTAAATCCATAACGCCCAGCTTGCGAGCCAGGACATCATCATAGGTCAGCTGATCAAATTTAACCGCATCAGAATACTTTACCGGATCTTTATCATAGACACCGTCAACCTTGGTGGCCTTGAGAACGACATCAACGCCCACCTCAATGCCTCTCAGACAGGCCGCAGAGTCAGTGGTAAAAAATGGATTTCCGGTACCAGCAGAAAAAATCACCACATCGCCAGAGTTGAGATACCGCACAGCACGACGATGATCATAATGCTCCACAACACCACTCATGGGAATGGCTGACATCACCCGGGTATTGATATTGGAGCGTTCCAGGGCATCACGCAGGGCAAGGGCATTCATCACGGTTGCCAGCATCCCCATGTGATCACCGGTGACCCGGTCCAGGCCTGCGGCACTCAGCGCAGCGCCACGGAAGAGGTTTCCACCGCCGATAACGATACCAACCTGTACACCGATCCCTACTAACTGACCGATTTCCAGGGCCATTCGATCCAGGACCCTGGGATCAATACCAAACTCACCTTCGCCCTGCAGAGCTTCACCGCTGAGCTTCAGCAGTATACGTTTGTATTTCGGTTGACTATCACTTGCCGGCATGTTCAGTTTCCGAGTCTGGTTGGCTAAATTACACACATCCCGCAAATGCGCTGCCATCT
Source organism: Endozoicomonas acroporae (assembly GCF_002864045.1). Lineage (GTDB taxonomy): Bacteria > Pseudomonadota > Gammaproteobacteria > Pseudomonadales > Endozoicomonadaceae > Endozoicomonas > Endozoicomonas acroporae. The sequence goes on along the minus strand of NZ_PJPV01000074.1, from coordinate 2,795 downwards.
GGAGACTAGGAGGCTGTCCGAGAATAGACTGCCCTACGCGGCAACTGCTCCTGCGTTGCTCTAACTCCTGCATCCATGCAGTCGTGCGGTGGCAGCAAATTGGTCTAAAAAGTCGGAAATTTTTAGCAAATAGAACCACTATTCACTAAAAATTTCCGACTTTTTATCCTCAATTTTCTGCCATCCTCGCTACGGGCGCTATTCTCGGTCAGCCTCCTAGCCATGAAAGCTGCATTCGATGAACCGTCTGACCGAAAATGATCTGATCTGACCAATCAGCCAGCGAGTTGATGTGTTCTGACAGTTGACATTCTTGTCCATGAAACTTTCCCATGAAGAAAACCTGAAAATCAACCATCAGCTATAGATAGACATGAAAAGGCCAACCCAATGGGCTGGCCCAGGAGCCTGTCGGAATCAAGACTGTCCTGCGCGGCAACTGCTCCTGCGTTGCCCCGGGAGGCTGTCCGACAGGCTTCTGGTTATTACAGTCCTGCCTGAGCGCGGACTTCAGCAGCAAAGTCCACTTCTTCTTTCTCGATACCTTCACCCACTTCGAAACGTACGAAGCTGGATACAGTAGCGCCAGCTTTCCTGGCCAGTGCACCAACAGTGGTATCAGGATCTTTAACGAAAGGCTGCTCAACCAGGCTGCTTTCTGCCAGGAACTTGCTGATACGACCTTCAATCATCTTCTCGATGATATTGGCTGGCTTGCCAGACTGCTCAGCCTGAGCCTGGAAGATCTCTTTCTCTTTCTCTACCAGTTCAGTCGGCATATCTTCCTTGTTAACCACCTGTGGGTTAACCGCTGCAACGTGCATGGCGATATCACGAGCCAGTTCAGTATCACCACCTTCCAGTTTGGTCAGAACAGCGATACGGTTGTTACCGTGAACGTATGAGCCAATCACGCCGCCTGCAACGATAGCGATACGACGAACGCCGATGTTTTCACCGATCTTCTGAACCAGCGCCTGACGGGCTTCTTCCAGCTCGCCTTCCATCAGCACGTTAACGTCAGCTTCTTTACGGGCAAAAGCAGCGCCAACCACCTGCTGAACGAAGTTCAGGAAGTTATCATCACGGGCTACGAAGTCAGTTTCACTGTTGACTTCAACCAGTACACCAAAGCTGGCATCGTCAGCCACTTTAACGGCGACAATACCTTCTGCTGCGATACGACCGGCTTTTTTGGCAGCTTTTGCCTGACCGGACTTACGCATTTCTTCGATTGCAACTTCAATGTCACCCTGTGCTTCAACCAGTGCTTTTTTGCACTCCATCATGCCCAGGCCAGTACGCTCACGCAGTTCTTTTACCAGTGCTGCACTAATAGCTGCCATGGTTGATTCCTCGCAAATTGACAGTCTTTTTATGCCACCACCAATAACAGCGGCATAAAAGAATAGTTATCTGTACATCGGAAAAAAGGGGGCAAAGCCCCCTTACTCTTTTCCAAAATCGGCAAGCAGCATCTGTTATAATGCAGAACAACCCCAAAGTCTGCACTCCAGTCATAAGACCAGCTTAATCAGATACTGCCTGACACCAGGTCTTCGAAGCCTCAGGCTTCTTCAGAACCCTGCGCTTCTTCAGACTTGGGAGCTTCCTCAGCCTTTGGCGCTTCTTCGATTTCTACGAACTCGTCTTCAGCACCAGTGCTCGCACGGGCACGACCTTCCAGAATCACATCAGCAGCAGCCTTCAGGTACAGCTGGATAGCACGGATGGCATCATCGTTACCTGGAATGATGTAGTCCACACCTTCAGGGCTGGAGTTGGTATCCACGATACCAATAACCGGAATACCCAGCTTGTTGGCTTCCTGGATAGCGATGCGCTCATGCTCAACGTCGATAACGAACAGAGCGTCTGGCAGACTGCCCATGTCCTTGATACCGCCCAGGCTGCGATCCAGTTTTTCCAGATCACGACTGCGCATCAGCGCTTCTTTCTTGGTCAGTTTTTCAAAAGTACCGTCGTCACGCTGGCTTTCAAGATCACGCAGACGCTTGATGGACTGGCGAATGGTCTTGTAGTTGGTCAGCATACCACCCAACCAGCGGTGATCAACGTAAGGCATGCCACAGCGAGTAGCTTCTTCACGAATGATCTTGCCAGCAGCACGCTTGGTACCAACAAACATGACCTTGTTCTTGCCTTCAGCCAGCTTGCCGATGAACTGCAGAGCGCCATTAAAGGCAGGCAGGGTGTGCTCAAGGTTAATGATATGAATTCGGTTGCGTGCACCAAAGATGAACTTGTTCATCTTCGGGTTCCAGTAGCGGGTCTGGTGACCGAAATGCACGCCGGCCTTGAGCATGTCACGCATAGTGACTTGAGTCATGGGAATCTCCTGATTCAGGGTTATGCCTCCAAACACCCCATGTGTTCGACCAGATCATCATCCGTTTAACGGATTAAAAACTGGCACCCGGAACCATGTGTCGGTGAATGTGAGATCTTTTATCAACGTTAAGTTTAATGAAGTCCATGCTGCTCAGTCGTGAGACTAACCGCCATGTACCTCATCTTGAAATCGCATCTCGAAATCAAGTGGCGCTTTATACCATACCCGGACAATTTTCGAAACTTTTTCTGCCATTAGCCAAAACGCTGGTTATCTTCTTTCACCGCATCATATCGTTAAAGACACTGGTCCTCATGGAGAATTCACCCGCCAGGGGATAACGAAAGCTGTCCAGATATTCGAGTACTCCATCGGCCCAAGGATCTTTTTCAGCGCCCGCAAAAGGGGCGTAAGTAGTTGGCCAAATGGAATCGTATATTTC
>NZ_PJPV01000073.1 GCF_002864045.1 Endozoicomonas acroporae | reverse complement strand
ATCTTCTTCACCGCATCATATCGTTAAAGACACTGGTCCTCATGGAGAATTCACCCGCCAGGGGATAACGAAAGCTGTCCAGATATTCGAGTACTCCATCGGCCCAAGGATCTTTTTCAGCGCCCGCAAAAGGGGCGTAAGTAGTTGGCCAAATGGAATCGTATATTTCTGGCTAAGTGGGCAGTTACTATGCAAGGCGCAACGTAGGGAGCATAGCCGTAGCTATGTGACCGGAGTTGCAACGCCGCAGAGTGACTGCCCACTTAGTCAGAAATATATGATTCCATATGGTTAGCTACTTAGTCATGATGATCCAGAAGGGAGCCATCAAGGTCAGTAAAAACCAGTATCCTCGGCGTTGTTGCTGCCATCAAAAAACCATCCGCTCAGCCAAAACGTTGTTGATAAAAAGAGGCATTTTGCAATCATTCAATAACTCCGTTTATCACTTGATCTTGAATGCGTTAATACGACGCAGTTCCCATGCCAATGTTACAAGGCACAACTCATGTCAAGAAGGTAAAGAGTGAGAATCAGAGGTTTATTGCTATTTCAGGAGAGGCATTTTGCAATAGCAGGTTCCGGTTTGCTTCTTCCGAAGCTTTCTTTATAGTCGACCCAATCGTTGGGTGAAACCCGCTCTTATTTATGACTTCTGCTTGATAGATCGAATGAATATACCCATTTCCCTTTTGGGGTTAGGGTCAGTAGATCTACAGATTATCAACATACCTTTCTGGAGGCTGTCTTCATTGCGAAAAAAGAACAGCGGAGAGTAGCTGGTACGGGCATTTGCCTTTTTCAGTCGTTTCATCACCCTCTTATGCGCTACATCCACCACGTCAACTGATCCGGCTGAAATGAATAAATCACCGTTAAGCAGACCGGAATATTCGCCCCATTTGTGTTGATCTTTTATTAAATGATCGATCCAGGGGTATTTGTGCATACTGGTGAGTATTTTCACACTTTCGATGACTTCAGATAATTTACAGATTTTGATATCTACACGATTAACATTGTCATAGAAATGAGTTAGTTCATGGCTTGATTGCTCTGCTTCATCTCGGCTATTGACCTCCTGAAATTTCAACCGCGGGTATTGAGTGATAACCTCTAAGATAAATCTTTTAAGAAAGTCTTTATGACTTTCGCCCAGTGCTCGTGTAATACAGAGCGGCTCTTCAATGGTGGCGGCTCCAGGGTATTCGGATATCAGACGCTCAAACAATGCTTTAACACTCTGCTTCTCTGCTTTGCCACCATGGTGAAGTTTGATATAACTCAGTTTTTCCATGACCAGACTTACCAGGCCTGACTTACTGAGAACGGCTTGAGCATCAGCTGGAGGGCCGGGTTTAAGGGCAGTATCAAGTTGTAATGAACCTGCTGGTGGGACATTCATTTTTTCTTCCTGTTATCGGGGTGCACAATACACAAATGTTCATGACGATGGTTTGTCACCCTCTGTCATGAAAGCTTTAGCCACAGAGTCACGGAGACACAGAGGAAAAGCGTTTTTCTGTTCTCCGTGTCTCTGTGCCTCCGTGGCAATTTTCTTTCACGGCAAAAGTTAAGGGCTGCAATCATGGTTATTAAATGACGCATATTGCAAAAATTGCCATGTGTAATTTTTGACCATTATTACAAAAAATAGTTCAATGCCCTAAAGTAATATATCTCTAAAATTTTTAGATAATGGGGTATTTCACTATCATATACTCGAAAATGTGACTGAATAATATGCCAACGTTACATGGCACAACTCATGCTCCTGGTATTAAGAACGTGAATCAAAACTCCATAACGCTGCTATTTCAGGAGAGGCATTTTGCCAAGCTATCCCCCTATCTTTGCGTCATTTCATCAATCGCTATCCAGGCTTCTTCACATCCCTTATGGCGATCAATCGGATGACCTCGCCAGTATTATCGTCCGCCGGGTTGAGCACTTTCTGCACAACCATAAACCGAAAAGCTTTGCCGCCTGGTCAGAGCAGGATATCTATCTGATCACTTATGGCGACAGCCTCACAGAGCATGGGAAACCACCACTGAAAGACTCAGTGAATTCCTTGGCAGGCACATCCGGCAGCTGATCTCCACCGTGCATATAAGTAGTTAACCCTGCCCTTGGTGACTGGAATAACGTCAGGGCCATCGCTGAGCGCTATCGGTTAATGACCGACCTGGTTATCAACCACGTATCCCGGGAAAGCCTGTGGTTTGCGGATTTTGTCAGCGGCATCCAGCCCGGGCGGGACCACTTTATTGAGGAAGATCCATCCACAGATCTAACCATGGTCACCCGCCCCAGAAACTCCCCCCTGCCGGTTCCCACCCAGACACGCCGGGGAACCCGCCACGTCTGGGCCACCTTCAGTGAGGACCAGATCGACCTTAACTTCAAAAACCCGGATGTACTGATAAAAATGGTCGATATTGTGCTTTTCTACCTTGCCCGGGGCACCAGCGTAGTGCGTCTTGATGCCATAGCTTTCCTATGGAAGAAGCTCAATACAGCCTGCGTACATCTGCCAGAAACCCACGCCATGGTAAAAGTAATGCGGCTGATTATTGAACAGGTCCGCCCCGGTGCATTACTGATAACCGAAACCAATGTACCTGACCCGGAAAACTTCAGCTATTTCGCCCGGGGCGATGAGGCGCATCTGGTGTACCAGTTTGCACTGCCGCCACTGATACTCCATGCACCGAACCGGGGCACAGAAAAATACCTGGCACACTGGGCAAGGGCATTACCGGAATACCCTGAGGGTTGCACAACACTGAATTTCACCGCCTCCCATGATGGCATTGGGCTGCGACCGCTTGAAGGGCTCGTCCCCGACAGTGAAGTCGCTGAACTGGTGGACAGCATGCACCGTTTTGGCGGGTTCGTCAGCGTGCGCACACTACAGGATCAAAGCGAAAAACCTTATGAGATCAATATCTCTCTATTATTGGAATTCGCCGAAAAGAGCGCTGTTTTCACCCGAACTGCCCTCAGCAAATCATTGATATCGTGCCGGGCATTCTGGCCTTTTCCAGGACTGAGCCCAAAACAGGCAGAAGTCTGGTTGCCATTCATAATCTGACGTCAACTCATTTGGACATAAATGCAAAAAAATACCAAGGATGGCTTGACCTGCTTAGCAGCAAGACCTTTACCTCTGAACATTTAAAGCCCTATCAGACTCTACTTGCCCTATCTGCGGAATGCTGATGATCAGAAATTTCAACCCGGGTATTGAAGGCCTCTGATTGACTCGATGCCACACTGATTGATCTGCTTGCCAGAGAACTTTCCTGTATTGTGCGGCGACGTTCATCGAGCAAGAAAATAATACTCCCTGCTAAAAAGCCCATGATGGCCCCCATGATTGGCTGCGGAGTATCGTCCGAGTACGTTGGTATAACCCCATCCCGTTTCCAAAGGTAATTACTCAGTGACTCACCACCTATCCCCAGGGCTACACCAGCGGAGATAATGGTTAACCCCCGCCAGACAGTTTTTGCCTTGTCTGTTCGGTACCAGGGAGTAGCAGTCTGGCGTTCATTGCCAGAACCACTTGCATCGCCTGCTCCCTCTGATGTGACAGGAATATCAATTTGTGCACTGCCAGTGCCGGTAATATGGGTTAAAGGGTTCATATTGAACTCTCAAAATTAGAAATTTATTGTATTAAAAGAAATTTTTTTATTATTGATCACACATTTTGACTTTGGATAATTGAAAAAGTTCACTAATGAACTTAAGGGAGCGGTAAAAAGGTACTAACTGAACGTCAATAGCATCACTGCCTGCAGAAAAGCTGGTACGGATGCTAATTTCAATAGCCGCATCATCCGGTCATCCGTGAAGCTGCAGATGGCTTGACCCGGATGTTTCATAAACTGCCCCGAATCTCGCGAAGGACTTTGTCGCTCTAAGGGATTTTGTGAGGGAGCGCCGTACCGGGGAGTACGGTCGACTGAACAAAACTCCCTTAGAGTGGCAGAGGACAAGCGAGAGCGGGAGCACGTTTATGAAACATCCGGGTTAACCCCAATTGAGGTAACGCCCCTGATAAACCGGCGCAGTAATTAACGAGCTACAGCAGGCGGACCGTCAGTGTTTACTTCCAGACTCAACGGGACGCTGATCACCAGAGATTTTCCTTGGCAGTGATGACATTTGGCTGACCTGGTACCATGCTGATCGATCTGTTCTCAATACAAGTATGAATTGCAACATACGCCTCGGTTAAACAGGCCTGGTAAGCCCCTTGAGCAAAACCCAGGACTGCTCCACCCAGGAATGGCTGCGATATATTGAACGGGTACAATGGCAAATGCCCATCCCGTTCATCTGCGAAGTAACTACTCAGTGCCTCACCGCATGCATACACTGCTGTATTCACGGAAACAATGAACAGGCCCCGCCAGAGGTGCTTTGGCGCTATGGTTCTTAAAAAGGCATTAGCAAGGCTTTCATTGCCAGAGCCATTTACATCGATTTTCCCACCTGGACTGGCACGAATATCAGTTTGAGGGTCACGTGTAATAATTCGACCGGCTCCATTATTGATCATAATGAACTCTCCAATAATTATAAGTTTTTAATATTAAAAAAGATCAATATACTATTGATTGAACTTTTGGACTTTTGGACTTTGGGCAATTGAATAAGTTCATCAATAATCATGAGCAAGCAATAAAATCGCACCATCTAAATTTGGACAACACCTGAATAACTCTTTAACAAAAAAAAATCACAGCCAAAAAAACGGAACTATATTCTTTCACCATGGTCAATATACCAGTTGAATAATTTTTTAACTTTTCAGAGCTTTTAAAATGAACAGAGCTACTGGCAGCATAATATGCTGTGCAATATTTTTTGCTTTTACGTCTTTCCACACTGTTTCGGCAAGCAGTACCTTACGGAGTGACCCGACCCGGTTTGAGCAATACCATGGGCAACAGGTATCTCCCAGTCACTATTACGAACAGGCTCCAGGATCTGACGCTGATGCAGTATTCCCACCGGTTATCAGTGTCACTCCGGAAAAAAGTGACGAATTGACTATCAACCTTGCCAACAAAACAGAAATCGAGAAACAGTATATACAGGCCTTTTATTTGAGAGGTGAGCGTGATGGTGACATCCTGCTGAAAACCATAAACGATCTTGGCCGCAGCCTGAGAGACTTAACCACCGTTGCCTCAGAGCTCCAGAAAATTTCTGACGAAAGCATCCTTCAACCAATACCCGTCAGGGAATTTCTTGACCATGTGAGAACCTTCACACAGGAATCAAACCTGTTCCTTCAAGACGTAAACAACCTGGAACATTTCCCCACCCTCAGGCCAGACATAACTGCGGATCCCGACAGTGAGGTTGATATGCTCCCGCTGGTTCATCAATACCAGTCAACCTTGCGCAGGCTTGATACCCGGATGAGCGAGCTTCATTTCAATATCGTTTTGCCCAATGGCGTCCTTCATCAGCAGCTCGGAATCAGTAGCGACCAGCTCAAGTCGATGTCACTGTATACTGCAGAACAGATCGCTGATATGAAACGTAATGCCTTGCAGCTACGGGCCATGCGAACCCAGGATAAGCGAGTCATTGATGAAGGGATCAACCGGTTTACCAAAGATGCCATTGAAACCTTTATAGATACCTTCGGTACGTCAGAGAGATACAGAACCATTTCCGACCGGGAAGGCAGCAAAAGAGCCAAAGAGATGTTGATCGATGCATTCTGGGCAAGATCTTACATTCGTGCCACCTATGGTATTCAGATTGGGTGCATCCCGGTTGAATATGACAAGCGTATTTTCAATCTGGATTACTACCTGAACGATATGACCGTTGGTGCTGCACCCATTTATGATCAGAATAAGCTCATGCGTTACGCCAATCTCGCTCAGGAAGCAATGTTAACCATTGAAAATTCCGCCAGCAAAAAGTGGTTATCTGTCAGTTCATGGGTTACCTGGTTGGGCGGCAAATCCAATGAGATGGACACCAAATATTTCATTATCGCCCTGATTAAAAAAGATATTGATGAAGAACTGGCCATCAGTCGCTCAGGCGGCCTGAGAAAGGTTCGTGACGGATATCGTCAGCACTACCTCAGTTCAGACATGGCAAGAGCCCTCTACCAGGCAAAAGCAAAGCAGGTTTTCAGCTCATCAGAAGATGACGATGATATTGAGAGCGACGTCATGATGGTTGAGGCTGGCACACTCAAAGGAGCTGTTGCCATGTGCATCAACGCTCTGGAAAACCAGGAAAACCGTCTCGACGAAGCCAGAAAGCTGCAAAGCGTGGTTGATATGCTGACCAGGGACAACGTCTTTGCTGATCGCAGAAAAAGACGACAGCTCTTTTAACCCGGATATTTCATAAACTGCCCCGAATCTCGCGCAGGACTTTGTCGCTCTAAGGGATTTTGTGAGGGAGTGCCGTACCGGGGAGTACGGTCGACTGAACAAAATTCCCTTAGAGCGGCAAAGGACAAGCGAGAGCGGGAGCACGTTTATGAAATATCCGGGTTGAAACATCAATACAAAGCAATGAGTATCTGTGACGGGATACTCATTTTCACAATAAACTCACTAAATGTTTTTGCAGGTTGATGTGATGGCTATCAAAAAGCAACTTGTGTATGTGGCTTTGCTGCTCATACTTTTATTTTCAAAGCCATACACCTCTTATGCCGTGCCTTTTCTTATTAACAACCATTGCCTGCAAGTGTCTGCTCCGAGGATAACAGCAAGCCAGTCATGTCCCGGACACGTTATCCCTGCCGACCAAACCCGCAACCTCCACTCTGAAGAGTTAAGATGTTCGGCCAACCACTATACCCATGTTCGCTTACCGGAATCCTTTGACGAAGAAGCATGGCAGGACTTGAAAAATATCAGCCGCCACGATGCGGCAGATATTTTGCGGCAACAGCCGTCACCAGCCTGGAAAGGTGTTATTAACTACCGCACATACCTTCACTGGAATTGGCAGGAGTGCCAGCTGGTCACCGATGCACATCACTGTGGTTCTTACCATGTATGTGAAAAGACATACCTGCCCACCTCGGACGGTGGCATGAAACAAGTCGAACATTGCCATTGGAAGGCAAAAACCTGTTACGCCGATATCACCATGCACGAAAGCCGTTACTGTCAGGATGGTGAGGGAAAAATGGTCTTTGACGTTGAGTTTCTGAAAAAAGACAAAGCCCGCTGGAGCCCTGATTCCCCCGGCTTTATTGACCGTCTTGCCAATGGCTATGATCTGCTACCGGGTGAAGAGGAAGTGGTCACTGTCAGCAATCTGAAAAACATCGCGCGTACCTCACAATCTGCCAGATTAGCGCCAACCCTGTTTATTGAAGACCCCAAAAACGAGTACATCTTCAACGAGCATATCCACAACCCGCAACCGGATAGCCTTTCCTGTCGCTTCAAGGGTGAAGACGAAGTCAGCTTTACCGTAACCACACGAAAAAGAATTGCTTCAGACTCTCCCAACGCTTTTTCGCTTCCCAAAACTTTTGACAACGAGCAGATTGACCCACTGGTATGGCAGTCGGCCCCTGGTCTGGATGGCTCAAGGCAAGAGAAAGGCTACCCATTCATCATGAGGGCTCAGGACTTCTCTGCCGCAGCACTCAACGAGGTATCAGAAGATGTCACTGAAAAGCTGAAAAATATCATCGTCAGAGTCCAGCTCTACGAACCCTCCATATTTGGCGACAGATTGAAGTCCACTATTTATATAGATGAAGCAAAAGGTATTCAGCAAACATTGAACGCCATTTCCAGCGACCAGAAAATTCGACGGTCCACGCTTTGGGAGTTCAAACTGAAAAATGGTGATAACCCTGACAAAAATATTTACCGGAGTTATGTGCCCACACTGTTCTACTACCCCGGAAAAATCTTCCTGTCCAACGAGGCCCTCAGCTACGACGACCAGCTGGCTCCGAACACAATTTACACACTGAAGTTAACGGTTTATCAGAAAAACCTGCCTTTCTACCATCAGTCCTGCGAATCCGATCCTGACGCCTGGGATTGCCAGTGGTATACCTTGTGGGGGCTCTTCAGTTCCAAGCGCTATGAAGATAATTATTTTTCCAAGAAAAGCCTTGACGTCAGGTTCAGGTCAAACCCCAAAGTAGACCAGAGAACCTGGCTATCTTCTTTCTGGCACTTGGTCAGATATGCCCAAATTGCAGTACCGGTAGGGGCTGTGGCTTTATCGGCATCTTACCTGCTTTAGGACTTAAACGCAGAAGTCACCGCTCGTTTTGAGCAACACCTGACGGATATAATATTGTAAATACTTCGCTAGGGGATTCTGGTAAGATAATAAGAATTATCATTTGACTTTCGCATCTTTAAGTGGCCTGACCTGACAATGAATGTAACCATCAAAACCCCTGAAGAAATTGAAAAGATGCGCATCGCTGGCCGTCTGGCCGCTGAAGTGCTGGAAATGATCGAACCCCATGTGCAGCCCGGCGTCTCAACCGGCGAACTGGATAGCCTATGCCATGATTATATTGTCAATGTGCAGAAGGCAATTCCTGCCCCATTGAACTACGGCGCAGCCCCGGGCAGACCCGGCTTCCCCAAGTCCACCTGCATTTCCATCAACCAGGTCGTTTGTCACGGTATTCCCAGTGACAAAAAATTTCTGAAAAGCGGCGACGTTGTCAATATCGATATCACTGTGATCAAAGATGGCTACCATGGCGATACCAGCAAAATGTTCCTGGTTGGTGACGTTCAACCGTTTAACCAGAGGCTGGTACAGGTGACTCAGGAGTGCCTCTATCTGGGTATTGAGCAAGTGCAACCCGGCAACCGTCTAAGTGATATCGGTCGTGTAATTGCCAGACATGCCCACGGCAATCATTTCTCAGTTGTCGAAGAGTACTGCGGCCATGGCATTGGCAGTGTGTTCCATGAAGATCCACAGGTCATCCACTATGAAGGTTATAACGACAGAAATGACTGTGTCCTGCAAGAGGGCATGACATTTACTATCGAACCAATGATCAATGCTGGCAAGAAAGGAACCAAACTTCTGGGCGATGGCTGGACAGCAGTAACCAGAGACCGGCGCCCTTCTGCCCAGTGGGAACACACCATTGCTGTAACCGCTACAGGCTATGAAGTGCTCACCAAACGAAAAGAAGAAAACTTCTAATAATGAGCAATCCGTTTCAGAAAATCCCAGCCTCTGTTCAGGACCATCTTTTCAACAAGAGTCAGTTCCGGGCGGACTTAACAATTTCCAAAACCCCGATTCCGGCCTATAAGAAATGCCTCAAGGAAGCCACATCCAAAATGGATCAATGGTTTCTGGATGGTATGGATATAGAGCAACTGGTATTTGCCAGGGCATGGTTGATGGATCAGATTCTGCGCCTGGCCTGGGAACATCTGAACTGGAGTGACAGCTGTCCCATTGCCCTACTGGCCGTTGGCGGTTACGGCAGAGGGGAACTGCACCCCGGATCCGACATTGACATTCTGATACTGCTGGAAAAAGACCATTACCATGAGCACCAGGATGCGATCGAACATTTCCTGACTTTACTCTGGGATATCGGATTAAAAGTCGGCTCCAGTGTCCGCTCCCTTGATGAGTGTGCCAGCCAGGCCGCTGACGATCTGACCATCATCACCAACCTGATAGAGTCCCGGGTGATATCCGGTCCGGCATTTCTGCACGAACACCTGTTGGACCTGATTGACACTGAAAATATGTGGCCCAGTCAACGGTATCTTCAGGCAAAATTCGATGAACAACGTAAACGACACCGTAAATATAATGATACCGAATATGATCTGGAGCCAAATATCAAGGGTTCACCGGGCGGCCTTCGGGATCTGCATATGCTGGGATGGGTGGCCCGTCGCCACTACGGAACTCATGATCCCGCTGAGCTTATGGAGCTTGGATTCCTCAGCAATGTTGAATATCAGCAGCTGCAGAGGTGCCGGGCATTTCTCTGGAAAATCCGCTGGGCACTGCACTCCCTGACTGGGCGGGGAGAAGATCGTCTGCTGTTCGACCACCAGCGAACGCTGGCCAGCCAGTTCGGTTATCACGACCACACAGGCGCTTTGGCGGTAGAGCAGTTTATGCAGAGCTACTTTCGCACGGTTATGATTGTCAGCCAGCTAAAAGACCTGCTGCTGCAACATTTTGACGACGATATCCTCAGCGCAGGCATCGTTCATAAAGTTCATGCCATTAATGAACGCTTCCAGGTATGCAATTACTATATTGAAACCGTCCACGATAGAGTCTTTGCCGAATACCCGCCCGCTATTCTGGAGATGTTTGTGCTGCTCACCCGGGATCAGACAATCCACGGTCCCACCGCTGAAACCATACGACTGCTGAGAGATTACCGCCACCTGGTAGACGGTACTTTTCGCAAAGACCCACGATGCACAAGACTGTTTCTGGAACTCATGCGTGCCCCCTATGCTTTAACAGCGTCGTTAAGAAGGCTGGCCCGCTACGGCATACTGGGTCGTTACCTTCCGGAGTTTGGTCGCATCATAGGGCAGATGCAGTACGATCTTTTCCACACACTCACGGTGGATGCCCATACCCTGTTATTGATAAAGTACCTGCGAAGTTTTTCCTATCAAAAGAGCCACCCGCAGTTTCCTATTGCCTCAAGAATCATCCATAGAATTCCCAAACCGGAATTACTTTATCTGGCAGGCCTTTACCATGATATCGGTAAAGGCCGTGGAGGCGATCACTCCCAGCTCGGTGCCGTGGATGCACAGCAGTTCTGTCGTGTTCATGGCCTGAATAAGGAAGATACTGCGCTGATTGTCTGGCTGGTGCAGGAACACCTGACCATGTCCGTCACCGCTCAGAAAAAAGATCTGTCCGACCCGAAAGTGATTCAGGACTTCGCCCGACGTGTCGGTACCCGGGAACGACTGAAATACCTTTACCTTCTCACTGTAGCGGATATTAATGCCACCAATCCCGGGCTTTGGAATGGCTGGAGAGCCTCTCTGTTGCAACAGCTTTTCTCGCAAACCCACCAGCTATTGAAACGGGGCGTTGATAATCTGCCGGAAATGAATGAGCAGATCGCCAACACCAAACAACGGGCAATGGCTCTGTTAATCGAACAAGGCTTGAAAGAGGAAGACATATCCTATCTCTGGGATCAGTTTAATGATGAGTATTTTCTCCGTCATCAAAGTGATGAAATCAGCTGGCAGACCGAAGGTATTCTCCAGCATGACTCAGAAAAGCCGCTGATCGTGATTCCGGAAATTGCCGATGGTTATGAGCACCAGGGGTCAAGCGTGTTTGTCTATACCCATGACCAGTCCAACCTGTTTGCCGCCACGGTAGCGGCGTTTCATCAACTGGGACTGGCCATTCAGGATGCCCGTATCATTACCTCCAGAAGTAACTACAGCCTTGATACCTACACCGTGCTTGAAGAAGATGGCTCTGCCATCGGGCCCAATGCCGAACGGATACTGGACATCAAAACGCACCTGCAGAATACCCTGTCTGCACCGGACACATTCCCGGACCTTATTCGCCGTCGAACACCACGGCAACTGCGCTATTTTAACCGGGAGCCTGCGGTGCTGATCAGCAACCAGATTGAACCCAGGCAAACAGTGCTGGATATTACCGCCACAGACCGCCCCGGACTGCTTGCCCTGATCGGCAAAACCTTCGCCAGACTGGATCTGCAAGTACACGGTGCCAAAATTGCCACCTTTGGGGAAAAGGTCGAAGACAGTTTTATCATAGCTGACTGTAATGGTGAGGCCATTCAGGAGGCGGCGAGCTGTAGCGAGATATGCAGTGCATTAATCCGTGTACTGCGTGAAGCGTCAAGCCATGATGCCATTACACCGTAAATAGCCTGCACACTGCCCACACAGAATGAGGGTGTTGCGAAAGGCCTTAAAAAGAAGGGAACCACAAAGGCACAAAGACACAAAGTTTTTTTCGGGCTAGCCTGAGCTACGCTCAGTAAACAAAAGAGGCTTCCTTTGTGCCTGTGTCTTTGTGGTTTAAAGCTTTTATACCTTTTGCAAACACTCACTGAATGTGTGCAGGTTGTTCAGCCCCGTAACCTTCCTGATACTGCCCTGGCAGGTTAAGTAGTTAACCAAATGAAATCATATATTTCTGACTAAGTTGTCAGTCACTCTGCGGCGTTGCAACTCCGGTCACATAGCTACGGCTATGCTCCCTACGTTGCGCCTTGCATAGTAACTGCCCACTTAGCCAGAAATATACGATTCCATTTGGCCAACTACTTATTAGCACCTGGCACATTCCCACTATCCTAATAGAAGTCAATTATCGTACAATCCCTCCCCTTTTTTGTTACCAAACGGTGCAACCCTCTGAAATCTGAAATGACAATATCCTCCGTTGTTTTTTAAAATATTCAGGGTCTGGTCGTTCAGATAGATAATTTGGTGGCTGGCACTATAACTTCGAGTCGGCCAATCTATTTCGTTATCAATAAGGCAGTAACTATGATCTTTGCCTATAGTGCTCAGGATGACCAGTTTTCCATTGACCGGGTGACGCCAGATTTCCCGTCGGCCAAGGGCACTATATGGCTGGAAGCAACAGAGCCGGACAGTGCTGAGCACCAATGGTTAACAACCCATTTCCCGGGCTGCCTGCCCGAAGAAGAAGATCTGGGAGAGATTGAAATTTCCTCCCGCTACTTTGAAACCGAAAGCGGTATTCATATTCGCTCCCTGTTTCCCCACAGGTCCGGCCACGAGCTGAGAAATATTAACGTCGCATTCAATCTCAGACCCGATAAACTGATCACCCTTCAGGATGAGCCCACCGGTTTATTCAGGCTGATGCGCAAACACCTTAAAACCCAGCATATCAAGGCAACAACGCCTCTGGAGGTGATCATTGCGCTGTTTGATGCCAAGGTTGAATACCTTGCTGATACTCTGGAAGAAGTTTACGAAGACCTGGAAGAAGTCAGCCAGAATGCGCTGTCAGAGCAGTATAAAGATGTTGATGAGCAGCTGCGCACCATCACACTTCAGGAGGACCTGAATGGCAAAGTCAGGTTGAACCTGCTGGATACCCAGCGCTCACTTCGTTACCTGATGCGTGCATGCAGCCACATGCTCAATGATCAACAGAAAGACAATATCAGGGATATGCTTCGGGATATTGAATCCCTGACACCACACACCGGCTTCCTGTTCGAGAAAATCAACTTTCTGATGGAGTCCACCATGGGCTACATCAATCTTGAGCAGAACAACATAATCAAGATTTTCTCAGTGGCCGCCGTTATGTTCCTTCCGCCGACACTGATTGCCAGTATTTACGGGATGAATTTCAAAATCATGCCAGAGCTCTCGATAGAGTTCGGCTATCCAATTGCACTCGGACTGATGTTGTTGAGCGCGTTAGCCACCTTTCTGTTTTTTAAACGTAAAGGCTGGTTGTAAGTAGTTAACCAAATGAAATCATATATTTCTGACTAAGTTGTCAGTCACTCCCGGCAACTGCTCCTGCGTTGCTCTATCTCCTGCATCCATGCAGTCGTGCGGCGTTGCAACTCCGGTCACATAGCTACGGCTATGCTCCCTACGTTGCGCCTTGCATAGCAACTGCCCACTTAGCCAGAAATATACGATTCCATTTGGCCAACTACTTAATACCGATAGCCACTGAAATACAACCATCAGCGGCTATACTCCTTTCACCTCAAGCCAAAATTTACTGGGGTGATTTCCATCATGAGCATTGCCAACACAGTTTACGATTACCTTGCCAGACAACATATTCCCTATCAAACCATCCGACATCAACCCAGCAAAAGTTCCGTGCAGAGCGCCATCGCCGCCCGGATTCCATTGCACCAGCTGGCCAAGGCAGTGGTCCTGAAAGATAGTCTTGATCACTACCTGATGGCCATTTTACCTGCGGCCAACCGGGTCAATATTCACCAGGTGAGCCAAATCACCAACGCAAAACTGCAGTTCGCCACAGAACACGAACTGAACTCCAAGTTCAAAGACTGCGAACCCGGAGCCATTCCACCCTTTGGTGAACCCTACAATATGCCAGTGCTCTGGGACAACCGGCTGAGCCAAAGCCCGGATGTTTTCCTGGAAGCCGGTGATCATGAAACCCTGATCTGCCTGTTGCAGGAAAGCTTGCAGCAAATCAGCAATGATCAGCCCCATGATGACCTTTGTTCAGCACCACCGGGAAATCATTAAATGATTGCCGCCACGCTGTTCGGGCTCGTCGACTGCCCTGCTACCACTTTCACAGATAGCGTCCATACTGATAGCAGGCAGCTGGTTAGGAACTGTCCTGAAATAATTTCCACATTTCTGAGTTTCAAAACTACGTTCGTACTGAGCTTGTCGAAGTACGGTGGCACCATCCTTCGACAAGCTCAGGATGAACGGGGTGTACGGTTATTAACGCTTTTCTGCATTAGGAGCCTGTCATCAGAAAAGCTATTCAAGTAAGGTAATTAAGGAGCCGATCCCGGTAAAACATCAATAATCGGGGATCCCGGAAGCTGAAGATATGAAACAAAAACTGAGTTTACAGAATATTGTCGGTATGGGGTTTATGGTATTTGCCATGTTTCTCGGGGCAGGAAACCTGATTTTCCCACCCATGGTGGGACAACTGGCAGGTCAGGATATGTGGTATGCCGCTGCGGGCTTCCTGCTTACCGGCGTCGGCCTGCCACTATTGGGCATTGTTGCCATCGCCAGAGTGGGTGGCGGATTCAACGAAATCAGTGGCGAAATGCCCAGAGCCCTGATCATCGCCCTTGGCTCCTGCATTTACCTGATTATTGGCCCCCTGTATGCCGTTCCAAGGACCGCCCTGGTCTCTTTTGAAGTGGGAATCACACCGTTTCTGGCGGAACCCGGCAAGCTCAGCCAGCTGATATTCAGCCTGATCTTTTTCAGTATCTCCTGGTATCTGTCTATCCGGCCCGGAAAACTGCTGGAGTCGGTAGGCGAACTGATCACTCCGGCATTAATTGCCCTGCTGGTCATTCTCGGCCTCTCACCCATTTTTTCACCGCTCGGCATTCCCGGGCAGGCCATGGGAACTTATACCGAATCACCGGTTATCAAGGGATTCCTTGAGGGTTATATGACCATGGATGCCCTCGCAGCACTGATGTTCGGCATTGTCATCATCACCAATCTCAAGTCCCATGGTATTAAAGATAAGTCCAGCCTGTTTCGTTACAGTATCATTACCGGCATCATCGCAGCGGCCGGGCTTGCCCTGGTGTACCTCTCTCTTTTCTACCTGGGAGCCACCAGCCGGGAGATAGCCCCCGATCCGGACAACGGCGGGCAAATCCTGACCCTTTATGCCGAGACACTGTTCGGAACCACCGGGATAGCACTGCTCGCGGCTGTGGTCACCCTGGCCTGCCTGACTACTGCCATTGGCTGTATCACCGCCGCCAGTGAGTACTTTGATGAAATGTTCGACAGGGTCAGCTATCGAACCATCGTCACCATCATCAGCATTGTCTGTATCTTTTTTGCCAACATGGAGTTAAACGAGATTATTGATCTTTTTATTCCGGTACTGCTGATTCTCTATCCAATCTCCATAACGTTGATTTTCCTGGGGCTTATTCGTGACTGGCTGCCCAGGCCCGTCCTGACTTACCGGGCCACACTGGCGGTCATTTTCATCTTCAGTATCATTGATGTTCTGCGGATAAAAGAGTTTGCCGCGCTACAGCCTTTTCTACAGCCCTTTAGCATGATTCCCGGCTTTGAAGCACACATGGTCTGGGTAATTCCGTCTCTGGCTGTATTAATCATTACCGTTCTAATTGGCCTGTTCCTCAAACCCGCATCGAACTGTCAAGCGCCGTAATAAAACAGTTACAACCATTGTGCCCGGATAGTCTGGCTATCCGGGCGAGCTTATTTAGCGGCTACCAGTCTCAAATGTAAGTGGTTCTTTAAAAAAAGAGTTATTTTCAACACATCCCTTTTTCTTACTTTGAACCCGTTAGGACACAAATGTTCATGACGATGGTTTGTTACCCTCTGTCATGAAAGCTTTAGCCACAGAGTCACGGAGACACAGAGGAAAAGCGTTTTTCTGTTCTCCGTGTCTCTTTGCCTCCGTGGCAATTTTCTTTCACGGCAAACATTCGGCTCCCGTCACATCTCAGAATTTAGTCAAGATTAACAATTGGCAAGCGAAGGCAGATCAAGTAAGCTTCCTCGCTTTTAGTTGCCAATACTTCAGCCACTATCACCGGACTCCTTCAGGCACTACGGTTTTGTTGATGACAGGCAACCGCCATGGCTGCACGCATAAAATGTGTGCGCCTTCAATAGTCCCCAAAAAACGTAGTGCTTGTCACATGTTCCGCAACTTGGCTCTGCCTGCTTTATTTGTTTTAACCATGATTTTAACCGGATGCCAGACAGCTTTTTATAAAGAGCGTCCCGCCAGGGACGATTCTCGTACTACCCAACCCGTTCCGGTTCCGGAGACGTCGGAACACCCCATGGTGCCAGCAAAGCCCGAGGCACAAACAAAGCCTCCTGCCGACACCCATACGATTACCATTCGTGAGCAGACCATCCAGACACCGGCTCACCAGGATGGCCTGCTCGTTCTTGGCATCAACGAAACCGCTACCCTGCCAAACCTGAACCTCAAAATGGAGGCAAAGCTGGATACTGGCGCGGAAAACAGTTCCGTGGATGCCAGAGAGATCCAGTTTTTTGAGCGTGATAGCAAAAAGTGGGTCAGGTTTGAGCTCCATCGTACGTCCAAAGGGACTGAGCTGATGGAGTTACCGCTGAAAAGTGTCACCCGGATCAAACGTCCGGGGCTCCCATCGGTGGAGCGCCCGATTGTCATGATGACCATAACCATCGGTGACATTACCCAGTCAGTGCCTGTTTCACTGACTGATCGCAGCAACTATGAGTCACCGCTGCTGATCGGGCGCAGCTTTATGCAGGATCTGGCCGTTATCGACGTCAATCAGAAGCATATTGCCACTAAAACGGTGATCAGCTCCAATAACCGTAAAGCCCTGGTTCCCGTTACCCAGAAATCCTACACCAGGGCGATCATCAAACCGGTCAGCATTAAAGGTCTGGTCACCGTGGGCGCTGTTGAACATATGACGCTGCCTGATGCCGATACGGTCCTCAAAGCCCGAATTGATACCGGTGCCCTGACCTCATCCATTGATGCACGGGAGATTGAGTTTTTCGAAAAAGATGGCCAAGACTGGGTTCGCTTCCGATTGGCAAACTCCACTGGTGATCTTATCTCCATGCAGGAGCCGGTCACCCGGTTTGTTCGGATCAAACGTCATGGAGAAGAGCCTGAACGACGCCCGGTGATCACGTTGAATGCCAGCATTGGTGACATCCTTGTACCGACACAATTCACTTTGCGCAGCCGGGAAAACTATGAATTCCCGGCATTGATCGGTGCCCGTTTCCTTGAGAAACGAGCGCTTGTGGATGTATCCAGAGAATACACAGCGGATACCAAACAGCCCTGAGCGGCATACAGCCTAGCACACCATTTCAATGAGTTTGGTGTGTACCATCTCCGTTCACCCTGAGCGGAGTCGAAGGGTGATTGGCACAGTCTTTATTCAGGGCACGGAGTTTACGCCCTTCGACTCCGCTCAGGACGAATGGAGTTTGAGCGTCATTGATAGAGGGAACCCATCCTGTACATTGAAACCATGTACTAGCCGGGCACAGTTTAGCCAGGCTCCCTTATATCAACTGAACCCAAGATAGACAGTTAAAAGCGAGGAAAAGAATGAAAGGTCGTTTTCAGCTTGGCCTTATGATTGCCGGACTGATTGTCGCCGGCCTTGGATTAACCCTGTACAAACACTTTGCACTGGGTTTTCCGCTATTGGGCAAGGATGTCTCTACTGTCTGGAGTATTGAAGCCTGGGTGAGCTTCAAAGCCCGGGGACAGGCTGCCCAGGCAAGCCTGACCCTTCCGGATCAGCAGTCCGATGTAAGAATTCTCGATGAATCCTTTGCCTCACCCGGCTATGGCATTAACCAGACCAACGATGGCGGTCAGCGCCGTGCGGTCTGGAGTATCCGCAAAGCGGATGGTCGCCAGGATCTGTTTTATAAGGTTAAGATCCGTCTGGAGCCCGGCATCAACCCCAACGTGCATGACCAGCCCGAACCGTTCATTGCGCCCGTGCTGCCCGAACCCTATCAAACCGCCGCCAAAAGCCTGTTAAAACAGGTGACTGAACACTCAGCAGACACGGTCAGTTTTGCCGACACCATGATCAGCCAGTTTAATGCCAAAGAACCCGGCCAGAACACCAATATGCTGCTCGGCATGGTGGAAGAAGGGGTTAAGCTTCCGGACTTGCTGGTCAATCTACTCCATATGGGTAATATCCCCGCTCGCATTGTCCGGGGCCTGCACCTGGAAGATGGCCGACGCAGACAACCCATTATCGACATGATAGAGGTGTATGATGGCACCGAATGGCAGCTCTTTGATCCCAAAACCGGTAAAGCAGGCAATCCGGACGCCTTCTTTCTCTGGCAGCGCGGGGCCAAATCACTGCTGGATGTGATGGGCGGGGTTAACTCTGACGTCCGGTTCTCTATCATTTCCCAGAATGCCCCGACCCGGGAGCTGGCACTCACCCAGGCAAACCAGGATGGTGCTGCCTTAATAGACTTTTCCATCTACTCCCTGCCATTGGAAGTCCAGAACGCCTTTAAGATCATTCTATTGATACCGATCGGGGTATTGGTTGTGCTATTTATGCGCATCATCGTTGGTCTGCGCACCTCCGGCACCTTTATGCCGGTGCTGATTGCCATGGCTTTCCTGCAAACTCAATTAATACCCGGGCTGGTGATTTTCACCTCCCTGGTATCCATTGGTTTATGGATACGATCTTTCCTTAGTCAGCAAAACATGCTGCTAGTGGCGCGGCTGGGGGCTGTCATCATTGTTGTCATTCTGATCATGGCCGCCATGAGCATCTTCAGCTGGAAACTGGGCATTACCCAGGCACTGACGGTCACTTTCTTCCCGATGATCATTCTGGCATGGACCATTGAGCGGATGTCCATCCTCTGGGAAGAAGAAGGCCCCGGCGATGTCGTGAAAGAAGGCGGCGGCAGTCTTCTGGTAGCCACCCTGAGTTACCTGTTGATGTCCAACCCCATTGTCGAACAGCTCACCTTCAACTTCCCTGAACTGATGCTCACCTTGTTGGGCATTGTTCTGCTGCTTGGTCAGTACACTGGCTATCGACTGCTTGAACTCAAGCGGTTCTATCCACTGGTTCATTCGGATAAGTAGAGGTCGGTTTCCATGGGATGGTTAACAAGCCTGGTGCACAACACGCTGACAAAAAACTCAATTACCACACCCTCCCGGCTCAGAGAGTCCGGGATACTCAGCATGAACAACCGCAACCTGAATTATATCTCCCGATATAACCCCAGACGCCTCATGCCCCTGGTGGACGACAAACTGACCACCAAACGCATGGCCGAGAAAGCCGGTGTTGATGTACCAAAACTGATTGGCGTGATTGAATACCAGTCCGATATCCGCAAGTTAAAAGGCATTCTGGAACCACTGGAGAAGTTTGTTATCAAACCGGCCAAGGGCAGTGGCGGCAAAGGCATTCTGGTGATTACCGGCCGTGATGGTGATCGATACGTCAAGGCCAGCGGCGACAGCTTATCCTTTGACGCCATTAGCCGTGATGTGTCCAATATTCTCGGCGGTCTCTACAGTCTGGGCGGCAAATCAGACGTCGCCGTTATCGAAAGCCTGATCGTCGCTGACCCCATTTTTAATGACTACAGCTTTGAAGGTGTACCGGATATCCGCGTCATTGTGTTCCGGGGCTTTCCCGTTATGGCAATGATGCGTCTGGCCACCCGGAAATCCGATGGCAAGGCCAACCTGCACCAGGGGGCAGTCGGCGTCGGCCTGGACATGGCAACCGGCAACAGCCTGAGAAGTGTGCAGCATGATTTGCCGGTCAGCCTTCATCCGGATACGGGCCACAATTTCTCAACCCTCAATGTGCCCCACTGGCATAAGATATTATGCCTGTCGGCTACCTGCTATGAGATGACCAACCTGGGCTACCTGGGTGTCGATCTGGTGCTGGACAAACATCTTGGCCCTCTGATTCTGGAGCTCAACGCCCGACCGGGGCTGGCGATTCAGATTGCCAATGGCCAGGGGATCGAGCCCAGGCTGAAAATGATTGAATCCCTGCGCAAGCATGACCTGCCTATTGAAGAACGGGTTGCTTTTTCACAGCAGCATTTTGGCCTGACCACTGCACCAGAGCGCTGATTCCCCAATGGCTGATGAGCTGTCCTGAAATAATTTCCATATTTCTGAGTTTCAAAACTACTACATGGTTTCAATGAGTTTGACGGGTTGTCGTGCCTCCGCACTCCGTTCGTCCTGAGTGCTGAGCTTGTCGAAGCATCGAAGGACCCATAGGGCCTAAAGGCGGAAACTCCGGACTCTGATAGATCGTGCCAAGCACCCTTCGTCCGTGCATCCTGAGCGGAGCCGAAGGACGCTCAGGGTGAACGGAGATCGTACACGTCAAACTCATTGAAACCATGTACTACGTTCGTCCTGAGCCTGTCGAAGGGCGTGAACTCCGGCCTCATGTATTGTGCCAATCACCCTTCGATGCTTCGACAAGCTCAGCACTCAGGATGAACGGAGATCGAGTCCAAAATGTGGAAATTATTTCGGGACAATTCCTAATACCAATTCCGCCTTCTAAATATGAGATCGAGCAAGTCATTTTGGACAGCTGGGCAAGGCGGAATGACGAGTAATAGCAGGGCTATTGCGAGGAATTCCAACGAAGATCCAGCTGTTCAAAATGGCTGCGCAGTTCATATTTAGAAGGTGGAATTGGTATAAGTAGTTGGCCGAGAATAGACTGCCCTGCTGATCAGGAATACTTCTTTTTTGGGCGGTTGATGGGTTGGTTTTCGATGGTGCAAAAAAAATGGTTAATGGATAAACGACGATGTGACTTTTTATACCCTAAAATAAAAAAAATAACTCAAAAATTTTACGTCACTGCATAGACGAATAGGAATACAAAATTACATCTGAATAAACGGCCATCAATAAGCTAGAAGGATTAAAACGCTACTTTTTTCGCTAATTTTAATTAGTTTTACCACCATTCAAGTATAAAGATAACACGACACTTTTAACGTAGGCATCGCGTCCACTAAAAAAAATATAACCCGGGAACTTTTACGTCAATGCATAAACGAACAAGGGAGTGCGCCGTCATTTTTTGTGCGCTTTCTAATGTACTGTTATGCACTACTACATCATTTCAAGGAGATTGACGTGTACCAACTCCGTTCATCCTGAGCGGAGTCGAAGGGTGTTGGCACGATCTATCATGGCCCGGAGTTTGCGCCCTTCGATGTTTCGACAAGCTCAGTACTCAGGACGAACGGAGTGCAGAGGCTTGTGATAACTACAACCCGTCAAACTCATTGAAACCATGTACTACAACAGCAGGAGTCCTGTTTATGATTCAGCAATCCAATCAGCAACCCATTCAGCAATCAATTCAGCAACCAATTTGCGACAGCGCTTCCCAATGTTCAGGGAATGGTGCCGAATATTCCTGGCTCGGCCATGGCGTTGCTGTTTCTAAAGCATTTGTGAAATCATTGATTCCAATGGAAGACCCTTGCCTCAGTTTCAATTCCCGCAAAGCAGTGAAAGATCTTTTGCGACTGGCCACAACAACTATCCTGCCGTCGAGTTCCATCCTTTTCATGGCGAAAGATATGGCCAATGCCTGGTCCGGGAGCGGTTTGTCCGGGGCGGATGCAAAACCGGAATTACCACAGACATCAAAAGAAACCCGGGAAGAGGCTCAGGAAAAAGAATCCGGCTCGAAAACCGTACCCCTTCAACAGCCATCCACGGCCCGCGATCAAGGGAGTCAGGGAGCCAAAGGACTGCTTGCCCTTGGCACGCTGGCCAGCTCTTTTCAGTATGCGAATTCGCAATCCATTGCCATTGATGATGCAGAAGCCCTGGATAAGATTGGTCGAGATCCCGCCTATCCACTGAACGGCAAATATCGACAGACAGCGGATATTGTTGTCACTAAAGACTATCAATCCATTGGCAATGATACCCACCCATTCACCGGTGATTACGATGGGCAGTGCCGTACCATCAGCGGCCTGCCTGACTGTTTAGTTGATACTCTGAAACAAGGCAACATCACTCACCTTGGCTTTACTGATACCCATATAAATTCAACGAAGACGACCGGGTTGGTAGCCTGTACTGCCGATGGCACAGTCAGTGATATCCGGGCCGAAAATGTTCATATTTCCACCTCGGGTGACGATGCACACGCCGGCATTGGCGCGGGCGTGGTTGACGGTGGAGGAACGGTTGCCAACACCATGGCGGTGAACAGCAATGTCAAAACCGAGGGTCGGCTTGCAGACGCCGGCATCGGGGGGGGTGAGGTTAAAGGAACGGTTGGCAACATAATGTCGGTGAACAGCACGGTCGAAACCAAGGGTGATTTTGCACACGCCGGCATCGGGGGGGGGCAGGTTAAAGCCGGAGGAAAGGTTGGCAACACCACGGCGGTGAACAGCCATGTCACAACCGAGGGTGACCGTGCATACGCCGGCATCGGGGTGGGGGGGGTTAAAACTGGAGGAAAGGTTGATAACACCACAGCGGTGAACAGCACGGTCGAAACGGTGGGTTGGCGTGCAGAAGGCGGCATCGGCGGGGGGCGGGTTGACGGAACGGTTGCCAACACCGAGGCGGTGAACAGCCATGTCACAACTTCGGGTTATGCTTCATTCGCCGGCATCGGTGGGGGGGGGGTTATAGGAACGGTTGCCAACACCACGGCGGTGAACAGCCATCTCACAACCGAGGGTGAACATGCATACGCCGGCATCGGGGGTGGGTACAATTTAGGAACGGTTGCCAACACCACGGCGGTGAACAGCCATCTCACAACCGAGGGTGAACATGCATACGCCGGCATCGGGGGTGGGTACAATTTAGGAACGGTTGACAAAACCACGGCGGTGAACAGCTTTGTCAATGGCCATAAAAAGGATTTTGGATCTATCCCCAATGATCAGCTTCTTTGCCAAAATGCAGACCCACGTGTGTTAACAGCCAATTGCTCTTCGAGAACTGAATTTCGGGATGCGTTGGATTTATCGGTTTGTCCGGTAAATGCCGCTACAGTGTCAACAGACGCTACAGAATCAACAGCCGCTAAAGAGTCAACACCCACTACAGCATCAACACCCATAAAGATTAATGATGCAGAAACCCTGGGCAAGATTGGCCGACATCCCGACTATCCACTAAACGGTACCTATCAACAGACAGCGGATATTGTTGTCACTAAAGACTTTCAATCCATTGGCAATCATACCCATCCATTCACCGGGGAGTTCTATGGGCAGTGCCGTACCATCAGCGGCCTGTCTGACTGTTTTGTTGACACTCTGGAAGGCAGCATCAGTGACCTTCAGTTTACTCGTGCCAATATAACAAATTCCGCGAAGCCGACCGGGTTAGCAGCCTGTGTTGTTGATGATACTGGCACAGTCAGTAATATCCGGGCGGAAAATATTCATATTCTCACCAATGGTAAACAAAAATACGCCGGCATCGGGGGGGGTGAGGTTAAAGGAATGATTGCCAACATCATGGCGGTGGACAGCACGGTCGAAACCGTGGGT
>NZ_PJPV01000072.1 GCF_002864045.1 Endozoicomonas acroporae | reverse complement strand
ACGGGATAACCGCTGAAAGCATCTAAGCGGGAAGCCCCCTTCAAGATGAGACTTCCCTTGCCCCTTGAGGGCACTAAAGAGCCGTTAAAGACTATGACGTTGATAGGTTGGGTGTGTAAGTGCTGTGAGGCATTGAGCTAACCAATACTAATGACTCGTGCGGCTTGACCATATAACGCCAAAGCGATTTGCGAATCAGTTGACGGTGGTCAGTGACCAGTTGTCAGTTGGAGCCATACGCAAGAGTGTACAGCAAGAAAGCTTAAATACTGGATTCCAGAGCAAGGACAGCTTATAGCCTACAGCTTAAAGCTTCCGGCTCAAAAGCTTAGCCTGGCGACCATAGAAGGTTAGAACCACCTGATCCCATCCCGAACTCAGCAGTGAAATGACCGATCGCCGATGGTAGTGTGGGGTTTCCCCATGTGAGAGTAGGTCATCGCCAGGCACCTGATTTAAAATGCAGTAAAAACAAAGGCTTCCTTATGGAAGCCTTTTGTGTATATGGTCAGGTTCGGAATCAGTTCGGATTCTGGCCGAACTTTTTCTCCGCTTCAGCTTCTGCCAGATTGTCACAGGTTTGCTGGCGATCCAGCCAGGCCTTCAGATCTTCTACCCGGTAACGAATTGACCGGCCCAGTTTTATAAACGGGGGCGGTGTCTGGCCAAACAGCTCTCCCGATACTCTCGACTTGTCCAGTGCACTTTTACAAACACCTATAAACATTGCCGCTTCACGGGTTGAGTAATTGATGCATTCAATAGGGGCTTTCACTTCCATGCCACTTGCTCCTTTTTTGAGGGGAAAGATTTTCGATTAGTTTTAGTTGTTCTACAGTTCATAGGAATGTCTAATTTCCATCGAAGCTGGTTCTTATGAAGTTGGCCATAGGCTTGGTTAAAAAAATTTCAGAATGTCATAACCCAGTACCGGCTGGGCATTACTGGTGGTCAGCCGCTTACTGTTTCGGTTGTGGAACGAGGTTTCCGTTGGATCGTACATCAGGCCATATTGCCAACCACGGTCGGTAAGCAGGTATTTGCCTTTTTTGCCCTGACCGGTCCATTTGATGATTCGTAGTTTTTCCAACACCTCGACTACATCTCGACTACATGTTGGCGGCTCCGGCCAATAAACTCGCCCAGTTCTACCAGAGAGAAGAAATCATCCAGCTCGTAGCGGTTGCGTTTGCGCCTTTGTTTTCTCTGGATAGGCTCTTCATCGGTTTCAGAACCAACCTCCGCAGGATCAGCATAGCCGCCATCCTGATTGATCGATTCAGTTTTGGATTCATTGGGGAGAGTAGATTGCAAACGGTTCAGTACGGTTTGATACCACTTGACCTGTTTCACTGGCGCACCGCTATTATGGGCTTTTCCGGTATCAATGATTTCAAACAGAGGCTGACCCTGATCGGTAGGTACCCACTGACTATCGATTTTGATCTGGAGTCCTGCCGCTTCCAGTAATTTATTTACCTGGCGGGGATCCTGCGGCGGTGTCATCATTTGGCCAAGCTGGGTAGGCGTAAACGTCATGGCCTGAACAAGGTGCTACCAGTTGTTTCTGACCCATGGCTTCCAGTGGCGAGAAACCGATCTGGCTTTTCAGCAACCGGTCAGCAGAGAGTAATTTCTGGTTTCCGGTAAAGCCCAGTGCCTCGGCAAAGGCAATGGCTTTCAGGGAGGTGGCCATGTTCATTTCCAGCAAAACCTGGGATGTGGTGGTTTCGCCTCTTCAGCTTGAACGTCTTCTTTTAAGTGAGCCGTGGGGATCGCTCTGCCGGATTCCAGGTTATCCCAGCGCACTACCAGGTCGGCGCAATAATTTCCGTCGATGGAAGCCATTGCGGTGATGCTGTCGAGGCGATCCAGCAACAGATGTTCCACAAACTGCCCTGAAACCCCCTGTTTTGGCCTCTCCTCAATTTGAGGAGAGGCAATTGCACCCTCTTTAACCAGTAATTCCCGCAATAACTAAAATCCCTTTGCTACCAAGGGCTGGAAGCTTGCGGGACAATTTCAGCTAGGCAGTCTAGAATAGAGGATATTTTTGGCAAAATACCAACACAGTGTCATATGCCTTCCTCTCATAATCATTCGGTTACCTCTGACCTCATTGATATTGTTTTTGAAAAAGTTCAAGAGATTCCTGACCCTCGCTCACAAAAAGGGCGTTCATCAAATATTTCCATTGCCGATTTTTTTATGTATGGCCTTGGTGTTTTTCATAATAAAAATGCATCATTACTGACCTGCGATGTCAAACGAGACCAGCCAACAATTAAAGAAAATGCCAAGAGTTTGTATCACGTTGAACACATACCTTGTGATACCTACCTGAGATCAACTATTGACCTCGTTCAGACAAAACATATTCGTCCACTGTTTCTCGCCTGTCTTGCTTATTGTCAGCGGCGTGGGAAATTGAAACAGTTCCAGTATTTTAAAGAGGGCTACCTGGCTCCCATTGATGCAACACAAACCTTTACGTCAAAGTCCATCAGCTGTAAAAACTGTTGCACAAAAAACGCTGACAACCCAAAAAAAACAACCATTTACTATCATCAGTTATCAGCAATCTGTCTTGTAAAGCCAGGATTGAAAACGGTTATTCCATTAATGCCTGAACCGATTACCCAACAAAAAGATGCTTCCAAAAATGACTGCGAAGTGCGTGCCCTTGAACGCATCCTGGAAGACCTTGCCAGGGAACACTATCACCTTAAACTGGTGCTGGGTTTAGATGGTCTCTATTCCAAGGGACCAACCCTTAAACTCATCCGGTCTTATGGCCACCATTTTATCGCTGTTGCCAAGGACACGGATCATAAGGCATTGCTGGAAAGCATTGATGATCTGGACCGGAAAGGCCAAGTTCGGCGATTCACTTATACGGACAAACGGGGGCATCGGCACTCGTTTCGCTACGTAAATGGTGCTCCACTAAATAAGTCACACCCTGACTTTATAGTCAATTATGTGGACTATGTGGAAACGGATCCGGATGGGAAAGTAAAATACTTCAATAGCTGGGTAACCAATCTGCCAATTCACAACCATATGTGTTGCATGAAAATCATGCGAGGAGGACGCGCAAGGTGGTTAATTGAAAATGAAACGTTTAATACACTGAAGAATTTGGGTTACAGTCTGGAACACAACTTTGGTCATGGTGAAGATAATCTGTCAAGCAATCTTGCCTGTCTGATGTTTCTTGCCTTTCTGATTGATCAAATTGTCGAACTTTCCTGCCCCTTGTTTAATGAAGCGCTGACGGCTAACAAACGGAAAAAGACGCTTTGGGAGAAACAGAGAAATTTCTTTGAGATTTTCGTGGTTAGTTCTTGGGCGTTATTCATGAAGGGGCTGATCTTGCAGGGAGCACCTGAACCAAAAGCAAAAGGCAAGCAAGTTAAACCTGATGAACAGCCAAAACGAAAAATGATCAGCATCCGGAGTTTATTCCCTGATACGGCATAGTTACCAATAAAAAACCATTTTCTTCAGTGTATTTAAGTTAACCTATTGATCAGTTTTTTTTCTGATGGTTCTGTTTGTGTCTAAAAAATCAATAAAACAATTAAGGGAAAATCTTCATTTTTCTATTTTTTGCGGGAATTGCTGGTATGAGAGGTGGGGTTGTCACTATTGTCACCCGGTGGCTTTGGCAGTGGCCGTTCAGTGCGTATTTGGTGCCCGGATCCCTGTTGTTTATCAACCTTAACAGGTTGTACTTTCGGACTGCTTACGGGTGTGGTGATTTCGACTTTCCTCTGCCGGAGGAGAAAACCCGGCACCTTTGAGATCACAAAAGCTTTCCTGATTACCACTGATCGTACGTCATGAGTCAGCAGCTATAATAAACGTCGATAGTCATGTTTTTTGGAGGTAAAACTGATGTGTAAAAATACCATTCAGTTCCAAAAAGGCATTGGCATCAGGCAATTTCTGGCTAATTACGGCAATGAAGATCAGTGTGAGAGCGCGCTGATCTCCTGGCGCTGGCCAGATGGCTTCCAATGCCCGAAATGTGGCTCCCGCAGTTTCTGCAAGCTTCACCGAAAAGCTGAATTCCAGTGCAATTGCTGCCGTTGCCAAACCTCGCTTACCAGCAACACCATCTTTGACTCAACAAAGCTGCCTCTGGCTACCTGGTTTCTGGGTATCTATCTCGTCACCCAGAATAAAGCGGGGATTTCTGCCCTGACGCTTCATCGACAACTTGGCATTTCCTACAATGCCTCATTGCGCATGAAGCACAAACTCATGCAGGTCATGATGGAAAGAGATAACAGCTGGCAGTTGAGTGGATTTGTTCAGATCGATGACGCCTATTGGGGCGGTGAACGCCATGGAGGCCGCCGGGGCAGAGGCTCAGAGAACAAAGCTCCCTTTGTGGCCGCAGTTCAGACAGATGCTGATAACCACCCTATCTACATGAAGTTCAATGCCGTTGATAACTTCCAACGAAAAACCATTCGGGAGTGGGCAGAACATGCCCTGAAAAAGGGTGTCCGGGCCGTCAGCGATGGTTTGTCCTGTTTCCGGGGCATCGAAGATGCCGGATGCCAGCACACAGCCATCATTACCGGTGGTGGCCATGCTTCCATGGAGAATGAGTTGTTTACCTGGGTAAATACCATGCTGGGAAACGTGAAAACAGCGATGACCGGCACTTATCATAAGCTCGACCCCAAGCATCTTGGCCGTTATCTATCAGAGTTCAATTATCGATTTAACCTGCGTTTTGATATGCCTTCAATGATCTCAAGGCTTGGGCGGGCGGCAGTCAATACAGCACCGATGCCAGATCGACAGCTCAAGCTACCAGACGTCCAGTGGCAACCGGGCTAGCCATTAAACGATAACTGAAAGACAGTTGCAGTGTGAACATTATCATTGCGAATGATGATGTAGCCCTTTGCCTGTTCGGAGTGGTTAGAAGCCGAGTTGAGTGGATAATCTGGAGAACGAGCACTCATGATGCCTGCTCCACCGGTAAAACTGGAGAGATTTTATTATTTCTTTACTGGGTTATAGGCATAAAGAATGAAAATTTGCGAATATATTCTTAAATAAACTTTCTCTATATCATGACGTACGAACAGTGGTAATCACAAAAGCTTTTGCGGCCTTTGCGATTTTTGTAGCCCTTACCGATACAGACTCAGTCGGTTCATGGACCGATATCTGACGATCGACGAATATTGCTCTGGCGGGTTTTTTGCGCTGTTTGTTATTGTCGTCTGACTTATGGATGCCGGGCTGGACAATGTGTTGAGTGGTAGAATTGTTGATTTGTGGCATAAAGATCAAGTCCCCTTTTTCAGTCAGCCATGAAAGCTCTCACTAGGAAGATCTCTTTCATATTCGTGAGTTAATGGCTCACAGGGCTTGCAGGGCGATCAGGCGCAGGTTTTTCTTCAGTGTTCGTCATGGGGTTGCAGTCTCCAGTTACCATATCCGCCAGCTCAATTACCTCCGGTTCGCCATAGCTACGGGCGGGTTCATGCTCGGTCAATACATGGTATACAGGGGAGGCAGGGCGTTGTTGGTCAGGTTCTTCTTCAGTGCTCACCATGGGGTTGCAGTCTCCGGTTACCATACCCGCCAGCTCGATTTCCACCGGTTCAAGATAGCTACAGGTGGATTCATGCTTGGTCAATACATGGTACACAGGGGAGGCAGGGCGTTGTTGGTCAGGTTCTTCTTCAGTGCTCACCATAGGGTTGCTGTCTGCAGTTATCATACCGGGCTGCTCGATTTCCATCGATTCGCCAGAACTCCAGCGATAGGCGGATGCAAACCCGATCAGTTCCTGGTACAAAGGGCTGTCAGGGCGTTGTTGGTCAGGTTTTTTTTCAGTGTTCTTCCTGGAAATGCTGCCCCCTGTTGCCGTGTTCCCCTGTATGTCTAACAACGGTTGGTAATGTCTCTGAGGGGGAGTGGGCAGCGGTCTGTCTGGCAGCTGGTAATGGCTCTGAGGAAGAGTAGACAGCGGTATGCCACTCCGGGGTCGGCCTTCGGGGTGCATCGGCATGGGTTCCTCACGGTTCCGGCCAGCCTGAGCTGATAATCTTTGACGATAATGGCGGTAGGCGCATAACCCGGTCCCGGCCAGCACAAAAAGTGCCACGCCCAGAGAGACGCCCAGGGCGATATAGGCTACGAAGGTAGTATTTAGAGATCCCGCTAACGTGACAGAAGCTGGGCTGGAAAAGGTCGTAGTCATAGTGCCACCTTTGGGTCCCGTCTCCAGGATTGGGGGCGGTGGAGGGGCATTGGCACCGTATAATGTAGCAATACCATCATAATTAAGCAGGCACTTTGGTGTTACCAAGCGGCGGTCAATTTCTGCACAGTAAATTTCTGCACAGTAATCTGCACAGTAATCCCTATTTCCATTAGGACATATCTCGGTTATGTTTTGTGGCCGGACACCATTGGTATGGGTATTGCAAATAAGTGGGTCTTTCACTCCTACCGTGATTCTCGCAGTGGTATTTTTGTGAGCACTTGTAACGTTGGTGTTAAACGCAAAGGTGCCGTCGACATCTGCCTTTCCACTGCTGCGTCCTGCGTCAATACCGGCATCTGCATCAGGTCCTTCTGTGCCAACCTTACAGTTTACTGCGATCGTGGTGGTAACCTTTCCTGTACTTTTATGATCTCCCGCACCAATACCGGCAAATGCTTCGGGACCGCTGGTTTTCACCGTGCAGTATACTGCCAACGTGTCGTCAATATTTCCTGTTCCTTCATTCAATCCCACCCCAATACCGGCGCTTGCCATTTTTTTGTCGGTTGTTACCCCACAGGCCACCGCTCTCGTGTGGCTAACAGTACCGTCTCTCGATACTCCCGCCCCAATACCGGCATTTGCAGAGGCATGGGAGGTTGTCACCATGCAGTTCACCGCAGTCGTGTCGGTAACAGTTCCTTTATACTGATATCCCGCCCCAATGCCTGCATCTGATTCTTTTCCCAGTGTTGTAACATTACAGTTCACCGCAGTTGTGTTGGTAACGATTCCTCCCAACGAAAAACCCGCACCAACACCCGCATCAACACCAGCACTACTATTTATTTCAACATAACAGTTTACCGCAGCCGTGTTAGCAACAGCTCCATTATGCAGAACTCCCACACCAATACCGGCATATGCATTGCGACCGGAGGTTTTCACCGTGCAATTCACCGCAGCCGTGTTGGTCAGGGTTCCTCCGTTGACATCGCCCACGCCAATAGCTGCGGGTCCACCGTTTGTGGTGAGCTCAGCACGCGCAACCTGAATATTACTGACCATGGCGTCGCCTGATATTTTACAAGCCGCTACCCCGGCAGGCGCTGATGACGTTATCTTGGCATCACTAAGGGTCAGGTTATCGATACGGCCGCCCTTAAGGTTTTCTACCAGGCAGCGGGAGAGCTTGCTAATGGTATGACCCTGACCGTTCAGCTGCCCGCGAAACGGAAGGGTTTTACTACCAATGGATCGGGTTAACTGCCTACCATCAATATCCCTGGTCAGCCGATAATTTCTGCCGCATGATTTCCTATCATTACAGATTTTGCCAAGGTTTCCTGCATCCGCCACATCAACCCAGTCGTCGGTGCCAGGGTTGGATACTGATGATGCGCCGACAGCGGAAAATCCGGCCAGGGCCCCCAGTGCCAGGGACGTCTTTGGCAACTGGCCAAACCGTTGCGTGTTGGCAACGGATTTAGTTATTTTTTGTCGTGTATTTTGTGGGGCTTTGCTGGTTTTTTCTTTATCTTTATCTTTGGCGTTTTCCGGGGCCCCGTCCTGCCTATTTTCCCTGTGCGTGCCAGGCTCGGCATGGGCAGTGAATGCATTAAACTGATCCCAGGCACATTGGCCCGCAGTGAAGAGGCTGGGAAGATTGCCCAGCAGACTACTGATTCCCGGGGACATGCCGCCACAGGCTGATACCACACGTCCTGCCAGTGCGGTGATCTGCAGGAAATTACCCAGGCTATCAATGCCCTGAGGGCCCTGAGGATCACTGCCTGCTGCACCGGGCACTGGCGGCCGGGAATTTGTCGGATCAAAGTTGGGGTTCAGCGACCGGACAAACGCACTAACCCCGACACCCAACCTTCCCCACCGGCCCTCCAGTTCTGTGGCCGGGGTTGTTACAGGTTGCGGATCGGCGGCAGTGCCTGTCGTGGGTGCGCTTGGTTCTTGTATCAAAATCAATCCCTTATAACAAAGTTGTTTATGTTGATATCAATCGACTGTCTTACATAGCAAACGACCATAACCATAAGTAAACTGGTTAGGAAAATTAAACTATTTCTGACGTATAACTGGTGTCGCTGTTTGCAGGTTGACAGGGAGAAAATATAGTGGCCAGTTTTTTGGCAGTGGTAAGAATAGTTTGAATTAGATGCGCCTTTTTTTACTATAAGAATGCAGTTTCTCCGGCTGTTGGCATTTACAGGATTCACTTTAATAACCGGCCAGTGAATATTCTCAGGGTAGCCGACAAACACGACGATCGCCGTAATAACTGGATTAAAGAGCTTGATCAGCGCAGGGGCAAGAATATATCAGCAGTGTCTGTTGCCAATAAAAACGCTCGCATTGCCTACCCCAAAGGCCGGATATATGGAAGCATTACTCTTTAAAAGCCATTGTGAAAACTTCTCCTTGCATCGCGGGGCGGACCATATATGACTCCCAGCTTCGCCCCCCCCCAGCTTCCTTCGACAAAGGTTGTCACCAAAGGAGCGCTTATCTCCATTTCCACTTTACGTCGATCAAAATCCACATACTTCTGGCCGCCGTTTAAAGGTAAAAGTCTCTATGGAATAACAAGACAGAAACATTCTGATCCTTGGGAGGCTCGGTCAGGATCGAATGGCTACCAAGATAAATAACGTGAGTTCGATGCTCAGAAAGCCATAGGCAAACCTTCTGTCAGTGCTGTTACATCAATATGGGGCTTTTTGGGCTGCTGGGTATAAGCGATTAGTCCAGCTATCAGATTCACCGCAAAATTGAAGGGTGAGCGGTGCCGAGTATGCTCTATCTGTGAAAGATTCTTCAACTGGTCGTTAACACTTTCAATCACAGCCCGTTTTCGCAACATCGCTTTATCAAAGGCTCTCAGCTCTTTTGGCTTCATATTTTTCCGAACCTTCGTTATGGTTAACAGTCATCGTAAATCTTCAGGTCTGGTTGAAATAATTGTTGAATGGGGTGGGGCAGGGAGGAACTTTTAGAATGAAGGCACAGTCTTAAACTGCAATTCAATATTTCACTAATTCTAATGTACAGATTTAACATAGACGCAAATTCCATTTCTTCCTGTTCGCAGGGTTGTCCAGGATCAGCTTTACCACCTGATACCTGCGGCTCACAGCGAACCATGGCTGGTTATTCGGTGCAGGCACTTGATCCATTGCCCCGATATTCAAATCGGGAGGTAAGCAATCAGGGCATACCATCAATTTCACGTGCACTTAAAGATTTTACAATTTCCCAACGACCGTCCACTGAACATCAATTCAAGCATTCTGGGCTTACACCAGAAGAGCTTGATGTAATAGTATCTTGTGATTCTTCCAGTCAACCTGTTAATCATCCTTTTTTACCCACAGATTTAACTTTTAAAAACTCTCAACAGATAGCCTGGGAATTACCCTCAGAAAATTCATTAGCTGATTTTTCCAAGCCATCATCACGACCAGTTGCTATCGCTGGCCCGTTAAATACACACACACAAGGGCAGGCTTCAACGGAAACTATTGAGTTTAGAGCACCTGAATCGTCCCGTTATGTTATACCTCTACCCCTCACGCCCGCAGTCACTCACGATCGGTCAGATAGGAAAAAGGAATACCAGAAGGTTTATCGTACGTCCGAGAGAGGGAAGGCTGTCAAACGTGCCTGGGAGGAGTCCCGGAGAGGGAAAGCTACCCGGAAGGCTTACCAGATGAAGTGTCAGAATTCTATTCATAAGGCTTATCGAAGGGCTTACAGTAAGGCCTACTATTTTGCTCTCAAGAATACCGGTGACAGAGAACAGGCCAAAATTGCTGGTCGAAAAGCGACTGACTTGATAAGGGAATCGATGACTCAGCATGCTAATGACCGATCCATATTTTAACTAAGTGATTCCTATTTCATTAACTGCTTACTTTCTAACTTGATTGAGCTGCCCGGGAGGCTGTTCGAGGATAGACATCCCCACCGCAGCGACAGCAAATTGGTCTGAAAATCCAATTTTATAAGACTAAATGTTGTTTTTTAGGTCAGCCTCCAAGTTGCTCTTCTAACTGTTGAATGTATGCCGTGGCTTGTACCAAAGTCTCTATCTTTGTTAATTTTTGATTGGATGCTCCGGGAATTTCATTTCGAAGTTCCTGGTAGGCTTGATTCATGATTTCCCTGCGTCTTTTTTCATTATCGGCGCGGATCTTTTTCCGTTCAACATAACTACGTTGGGGGGGATTTGTACTTTCCTCTGTGGTTGGTATGGTGTAATGGAATTGAGGGACAATTTGCTGGACATTAAACTCATTGAAAGTGCATACTGCGGCAGAATTGATTTGACACATGTCATAAGGAGTAATCGATGGCGGAGACTGCATCGGCGTTATATTAAAGTTCATCTGATGTCATACAGCAATTCCCGATGAATCCTGGAGCTCCACCGCCACATAGCATACAGAGGAGGCAATAAAAACTCACCCGCACAATTTATCGACTAAAATTGATCCTTACTAAATCATCGTCGTCGGATCGATTATGGGTGCTGCCATACAGAAAAAAGTCAGGCAATTCAGTGCTACTTATCTTATAAAAACCGTTTCTGAATGCTT
>NZ_PJPV01000071.1 GCF_002864045.1 Endozoicomonas acroporae | reverse complement strand
AACGTGTGCCAGAAGAGTGGTAAAAGTCATTGCGACCCGGTGTAGTGCGGGGGGGATTACTCCATTGTCTGACTGTGGCATATCTGTATCGTCCACGCCCTGAAGAAGGTGCATGGTCACTCGGTTGGTTGTAATCATTACCTGATCTTGTGTATTTATCACTGATACCAGCAGAGCTTCTATCCATAATTATATTTCATTAATTCATGAAAATATAAAAAGCAGACTGCTGTTCTGTTCAGAAGTTCATTTTGCTGAACGGTTTATAAACGCAAGTGGTTGGAGGAGAACATCTACTCTGAATTGTGAAAACGGTTCCTGAGTCTTGATGGCATGGAGGCGATTACTGGCTGTTTGTTCTCTTCTTTATTTGATCAATAAATGGTTTCATTAAATCCTGTTTACAAAGCCGGTTAACCGGGATTTCAATGACCTCAAAACCTGCTTTCTGCAGCAGTGCGATTTTTAGCAGCGTCGAACCCTTCCTGGTTTTGAAATCACCACCCACGTAGTGAGACGGCCCCTGCACTTCAATCACCATGTTGTGATCTGGCAGTAACAGGTCAACCGGAGGTAATGAATTCAAACTCTTTTCTTCTTCAATCTTCAAAGAGGGCATACATGATTGGAGTTGATTGCGGAAGTCGGCTTGGGTTTTTGAAATGGCTGTCTGGTAATGGCGGACGACCAGACACGCTCTGCCAAGCCAACTTGAGGCCATGATCATGATGGATCGATCCTCTTCATTATCTGGTGAGGTATTTTCCAGGCGCGTCAACAGGTCATCCATGTGCTTTTCAAGCACATTACTTTTATTGGTTTTGGAGACCAGAGCCAACCTGGCACAGCATACCATGACTCCCCAGAGAGACATCGATATCTCTTCCTGAGAAAACTGAAGGTTCTTACTGATGCGATAGACAAGCGATTCGCACGCAGAGGTAGCCACGTTCAGCTCAATGAGTTCACCCAGTTTGGCCGTGGACCACAGCAGGTTGGCAATACCCTTGGCATTAAATTGGTCTACCTGTGCGTTCACCCGGTGCAACAGCGCGGCCACGGCCTCGTAGAGCCCTGGTGTTTGCTCCTGCCCGTTATCCACCAGTTTTGCCATGGCCCACAGCAGGTTGGCGATTTCCTGTGGGTTAAAGTTAGCTTTTTGTACGATCACGCAGGTCAACAGCGCAGCCACGGATTTGTTGAACTCTGGTGTCTGCTCGTACCTGCTGTCTACCAGTTTCGCCATGGCCCACAGCATGTTGGCGATATCCTGTGGTTTAAAGTTAGCTTTCTGTATTTTCACGTGGGGCAATAGCGTGGCCACGGCCTTGTTCAGCCCGGGTGTCTGCTGCATATTTTCCACCAGTTTCGCCATGGCCCACAGCTGGTTGGAGATATCCCGGGCATTGAATTGGTCTTTTTTTGCGTTCACGCAGGGCAACAGTGCGGCTACGGCCTCATTGAACTCTGGTGTCTGCTCCTGCCCATTGTCCACCAGTTTCGCCATGACCCACAGCAGGTTGGCAACATGCTGGGCAATAAATTGGTCTTTTTGTGCGTTCACATGGGGCAACAGGGCGGTCACGGCCTCGTTGAGTTCTGGTGTCCGCTCCTGCGTAATGTCCACCAGTTTCGCCATGGCCCACAACAGGTTGGCGATACCCTGTGGTTTAAAGTTAGCTTTCTGTACGTTCACGAGGGGTAACAGGGCGGCCACGGCCTCGTTGAGCCCTGGTGTCTGCTGCTGCGTATTTTTCACCAGTTTCGCCATGGCCCACAGCAGGTTGGCGATACCCTGTGGTGAAAAGTTAGCTTTCAGTGCGCTCACGTGGGGCAACAGTGCGGCCACGGCCTCGTTGAGTTCTGGTGTTTGCCTCTGCCCGTTGTCCACCAGTTTCGCCATGGCCCACAGAAGATTGGCGATTTCCTGTGGGTTAAAGTTAGCTTTCTGTGTGTTCACGTGGGGCAACAGTGCGGCCACGGCCTCGTTGAGTTCTGGTGTCTGTTCCTGCCCGTTGTCCACCAGTTTTGCTATGGCCCACACCAGGTTGGTGATAGCCTGAGGAATAAATTGGTCTTTCTGTGCGTTCACGAGGGGCAACAGGCCGGCCACGGCCTCTTTGCACCCCGGTGTCTGCTCCAGCCCGTTGTCCACCAGTTTTGCCATGGCCCACAGCAGGTTGGCAATGCCCTGGGCCCTGAATTGGTCTTTCTGTGCGTTCACGAGGGGCAGCAGGGCGGCCACGGCCTCTTTGAGCCCAGGTGTCGGCTCCAGTTCGTTGTCCACCAGTTTCGCCATGGCCCACAGCAGGTTGGCAATGGCCTGGGCCCTGAATTGGTCTTTCTGTGCGTTCACGAGGCGCAGCAGGGCAGCTAAGGCCTCTTTGAGCCCTGGTGTCGGCTCCAGCCCGTTGTCCACCAGTTTCGCCATGGCCCACAGCAGGTTGGCAATGGCCTGGGCCCTGAATTGGTCTTTCTGTGCGTTCACGAGGGGCAACAGGGCAGCTAAGGCCTCTTTGAGCCCTGGTGTCGGCTCCAGCCCGTTGTCCACCAGTTTCGCCATGGCCCACAGCAGGTTGGCAATGCCCTGGGCCTTAAATTGGTCTTTCTGTGCGTTCACGTGGGACAGCAGCGCGACAACGGCCTCGTTGAACTCTGGTGTTCGTTCCTGCCCGTTGTCCAACATTTTTGCCATGGCCCACAGCAGGTTGGCAATACCCTGGGCATCAATATCCCTGGCTTGAGGTGTTTGGTTGCAGTGAAATATTATTGCATCAAATAGTGTTGACAATAAGTTAGCCTGAGTAAGTTTAACTCGCTCATCCATGGGTTTATGTAGGGTAAAAACACCCGCTGAAGTCAATGAGTGAAGTGTTGTCGTCAGGCTTCGCCAATTCCAGCTCCGTGTGGCGGTAAAATTTTGCAGCAAACGTATCAGCTGGCTTTGTTCCGCTCGATTTAACGGTCTTTCAGCAGCCGACGTGTATTTTTTAATTAAACTGGCATATTGCCCGTGATTTCTCCCATCATAGCGATGACCGAAATGATCCGATTTACTCACCAGATCATCCATTATTTCCTGTTTAATGAGGGCATTAAAATCTTGTGCAGGGTTTACTGAACGGCACTGTAGATTTTGAGAAGAGCGTGTGCCAGAAGAGTGGTAAAATTCATTGCGCCCCGGGGCATTGCGGGGGGGATTATCCCATTGTCTGACTGTGGCATGTCTATATCGTC
Organism: Endozoicomonas acroporae; assembly: GCF_002864045.1. GTDB lineage: Bacteria > Pseudomonadota > Gammaproteobacteria > Pseudomonadales > Endozoicomonadaceae > Endozoicomonas > Endozoicomonas acroporae. Next base: position 7,746 of record NZ_PJPV01000071.1, on the reverse strand, counting down.
CACGCCCTGAAGAAGGGGCATGGTTATTCAGTTTGTTGTAATCATTGCCTGATCTGGTGTAATTACTACTGATACCAGCAGATCTTTCATCCATAATTATATTTCATTAATTCATGAGAATATAAAAAGCAGACTGCGGTTCTGTTCAGAAGTTCATTTTGCTGAACGGCTTATAAACGCCAATGGTTGGAGAAGAACATCTACTCTGAATTGTGAAAACGGTTCTTGAGTCATGATGGCAGGGAGACGATTACTGGCTGTTTGTTCTCTTCTTTATTTGATCAATAAATGGTTTCATTACATCCTGGTGCCAAAGCCGGTTAACCGGGATTTCAATGACCTCAAATCCTGATTTTTTTAGCAGTGCGATTTTCAGCAGAGTCGAACCTTTCCTGGTTTTGAAATCACCACCCACGTAATGAGACGGTCCCTGAACTTCAATCACCATGTTGTGATCTGGCAATAACAGGTCAACCGGAGGCAATGAGTTCAAACTCTTTTCTTCTTCAATCTTCAAAGAGGGCATACAGGATTGGAGTTGATTGCGGAAGTCGGCTTGGGTTTTTGAAATGGCTGTCTGGTAATGGCGGACGACCGGACACGCTCTGCCAAGCCAACTTGAGGCCATGATCATGGTGGATTGATCCTCTTCATCATATGGCGAGGTATTTTTCAGGCGAGACAACAGGTCATCCATGTGCTTTTCAAGTACGTTATTTTTATTGGCATTGGAGTCTAAAGCCAACCTGGCACAGCATACCATGACTCCCCAGAGAGACATTGATATCTCTTCCCTGGAAAACTTAAGGTTCTCACTGATTCGATAGACAAGCGATTCGCACGCAGAGGTAGCCAGGTTCAGCTCAATGAGTTCACCCAGTTTGGCCGTGGCCCACAGCAGGTTGGCAACATGCTGGGCAATAAATTGGTCTTCCTGTGCGTTCACACGGTGTAACAGCTCAGCTGCGGCCACGTTGAGCCCTGGTGTTTGCTCCTGCCCGTTATCCACCAGTTTTGCCATGGCCCAAAGCAGGTTGGCGATTTCCTGTGGGTTAAAGTTAGCTTTTTGTCCGATCACGCAGGTCAACAGCGTAGCCACCGCTTCGTTGAATTCTGGTGTCTGCTTGTACCTGTTGTCTACCAGTTTCGCCATGGCCCACAACAGGTTGGAGATATCCTGTGGTTTAAAGTTAGCTTGCTGTACTTTCACGTGGGGCAGTAGCGTGGCCACGGCCTCGTTGAGCCCGGGTGTCGGCTTCTGCTCGTTGTCCACCAGTTTTGCCATGGCCCACAGCAGGTTGGCGATATCCCGGACATTAAATTGGTCTTTCTGTTTGTTCACCCGGGGCAACAGCGCGACCAGGGCCTCGTTGAGCCCGGGTGTCTGCTCCAGCCCATTGTCCACCAGTTTCGCCATGACCCACAGAAGGTTGGCAACATGCTGGGCATTAAATTGGTCTTTTTGTGCGTTCACGTAGGGCAACAGTGCAGCCACGGCCTCGTTGAGCTCTGGTGTTTGCTCCTGCCCGATGTCCACCAGTTTCGCCATGGCCCACAACAGTTTGGCGATTCCCAGGGCATTAAGTTGGTTTTTCTGTGCGTTTACGAGGGGCAACAGGGCGGCCACGGCCGCATTGAACTCTGCTGTCCACTCCTGCCCGTTGTTCACCAGTTTCGTAATGGCCCACAGCAGGTTGGCAATGCTCTGGGCATTAAGTTGGTTTTTCTGTGCGTGCACGAGGGGCAACAGGGCGATCACGGCCTCGTTGAGCTCTGGTGTCTGCTCCAGCCCATTGTCCACCAGTTTCGCTATGGCCCACAACAGGTTGGCGATATGTTGAGGAATAAAATGTTCTCTCTGTGCGTTCACGAGAGGCAACAGGGCGGCCGTGGCCTCGTTGAGCCCTGGTGTCTGTTGCTGCGTATTTTCCACCAGTTTCGCCATGGCCCACAGCAGGTTGGCGATACCCTGAGGAATAAATTGGTTTTTCTGTGCGTTCACGTGGGGCAACAAGGCGGCCACGGCCTCTTTGAACCCTGGTGTCTGCTCCAGCCCGTTGTCCACCAGTTTCGCCATGGCCCACAGCAGGTTGGCAATGTTCTGGGCATTGAGTCGGTTTTTCTGTGCGTCCAGGAGGGGCAGCAGGGCGGCCACGGCCTCTTGGAGTCCCGGTATCCGCTCCAGTTCGTTGTCCACCAGTTTCGCCATGGCCCACAGCAGGTTGGCAATGCCCTGGGTATTGAGTTGGTTTTTCTGTACGTTCACGAGGGGCAACAGGGCGGCTAAGGCCTCTTTGAGCCCGGGTGTCCGCTCCAGCCCGTTGTCCACCAGTTTCGCCATGGCCCACAGCAGGTTGGCAATACCCTGGGCCTTAAATTGGTCTTTCTGTGCGTTCACGTGGGGCAACAGGGCGACCACGGCCTCGTTGAGCCCTGGTGTCGGCTCCAGCCCGTTGTCCACCAGTTTCGCCATGGCCCACAGCAGGTTGGCGATGCCCTGGGCCTTAAATTGGTCTTTCATTGCGCTCACGTGGGGCAATAGCGCAACAACGGCCTCGTTGAACTCCGGTGTCTGCTTCTGCCCTTTGTCCACCAGTTTCGCCATGGCCCAAAGCAGGTTGGCGATACCCCGGGCATCAATATTCCTGGCTTGAGGTTTTTGGCTGCAGTTAAATATTATTGCATCCAGTAGCGTTGACAATAAGTGAGCTTGAGTAGGCTTAACACGCTCATCCATGGGGTAATGAGGGGTAAAAACACCCGCTGAAGTCAATGAATGAATTGTTGTCGTCAGGCTTCGCCAATTCCAGCTCCGTGTTGGGATAAAGTTTTGCAGCATACGTATCAGCTGGCTTTGTTCTGCCCGGTTTAACGGTCTTTTAGCAGCTGACGTGTATTCTTTAATTGAATTGGCAAATTGACTGTGATTTTTTCCATTATAGCGATGACCGAAATGATCCGATTTACTCAACAGATCAGCCATTATTTCCTGTGTGATGAGGGCATTAAAATCTTCAGCAGGGTTTACTGAACGGCACTGTAGATGTTGAGAAGAGCGTGTGCCAGAAGAATGGTAAAATTCATTGCGACCCGGCACAGTGCGGGGGGGATTATCCCATGGTCTGACTGTGGCATGTCTATATCGTCCAAGCCCTGAAGAAGGGGCGTGGTTATTCGGTTGGTTGTAATCATTACCTGATCTGGTGTAATTACCACTGATACCAGCAGATCTTTTATCCATAATTATATTTCATTAATTCATGAGAATATTAAAAGCAGACTGCGGTTCTGTTCAGAAGTTCATTTTGCTGAACGGTTTATAAACGCAAGTGGTTGGAGGAGAATATCTACTCTGAATTGTGAAAACGGTTCCTGAGTCTTGATGGCAGGGAGGCAATTACTGGCTGTTTTCTCTTCTTTATTTGATCAATAAATGGTTTCATTAAATCCTGGTTCCAGAGCTGTTTAACCGGGATTTCAATGACCTCAAATCCTGATTTTTGCAGCAGTGCGATTTTCAGCAGAGTCGAACCTTTCCTGGTTTTGAAATCACCATTCACGTAATGAAACGGCCCCTGAACTTCAATAATAATGTTGTGATCTGGCAGTAACAGGTCAACCGGAGGTAATGAGTTCAAACTCTTTTCTTCTTCAATCTTCAAAGAGGGCATACATGATTGGAGTTGATTGCGGAAGTCGGATTGACGTTTTGAAACGATTGTCTGGTAATGGGGCTTGAACGGACACGCTCTGCCAAGCCAACTGGCGGCCATGGCAATGGTGGTTTGATCCTCTTCATTATCTGGGAATGTATTTTCCAGGCGAGTCAACAGGATATCCATGTGCGTTTCAAGCACACTATTTTTATTGGCATTGCAGTCCAGATACAACCTGCCACAGCATACCATTACTCCCCAGAGAGATATCAATATCGCTTGCTGAGAGAGCTGAGGGTTTTCACTGATTCGGTAGACAAGCGATTCGAACGTGGATGAAACTACGTTCAGCTCAACGAGCTCACCCAGTTTCGCCGTGGCCCACAACAGGTTGGCGATACCCTGGGCTTTAAATTGGTCTTTCTGTGCGTTCACTTGGGGCAACAGCGCGGCCACGGCCTCTGTGAAATCTGGTGTCCACTCCTGGCTGTTGTCCACCAGTTTCGCCATGGCCCACAGCAGGTTAGCGATAGCCTGGGCATTAAATTGGTCTTTCTGTGCGTTCACGTGGGGCACCAGCGCGGCTACGGTCTCTTTAAGCTCTGGCGTCTGCTCCTGGCCGTTGTCCACCAGTTTCGCCATGGTCCACAGCAGGTTAGCGATGGCCTGGGGATTAAATTGGTCTTTCTGTGCGTTCACGTGGGGTAACAGCGCGGCCACGGCCTCGTTGAGCCCTGGTGTCCGCTCCTGCCCGTTGTCAGCCAGTTTCGCCATGGCCCACAGCAGGTTGGCGATACCCTGGGCATTAAATTGGTCTTTCTGTGCGTTCACGTGGGGCAACAGCGCGGCCACGGCCTCGTTGAGCCCTGGTGTCCGCTCCTGCCCGTTGTCCACCAGTTTCGCCATGGCCCACAGCAGGTTGGCGATCGCCTGGGCATTAAATTGGTCTTTCTGTGCGTTCACGTGGGGCAACAGCGCGGCCACGGCCTTGTTGAGCCCTGGTGTCCGCTCCTGCCCGTTGTCCACCAGTTTCGCCATGGCCCAGAGCAGGTTGGCAATGCCCTGGGCATTAAATTGGCCTTTCTTTGTGCACACGTGGGGCAACAGCGCGACAACGGCCTCGTTGAACTCCGGTGTCTGCTTCTGCCCGTTGTCCACCAGTTTCGCCATAGCCCACAGCAGGTTGGCGATAGCCTGGGCATTAAATTGGTCTTTCTGTGCGTTAACGTGGGGCAACAGCGCGGCTACGGTCTCTTCAAGCTCTGGCGTCTGCTCCTGCCCGTTGTCCACCAGTTTCGCCATAGCCCACAGCAGGTTGCCGATATCCTGGGCATTAAATTGGTCTTTCCATGTGTTCACGTGGGGCAATAACGCGGCCACGGCCTCTTTGAGCCCTGGTGTCTGCTCCAGCCCGTTGTTCACCAGTTTCGTAATGGCCCACAGCAGGTTGGCAATGTCCCGGGCGTTAAGTCGGTTTTTCTGTGTGTTCACGAGGGGCAACAGTGTGGCCACAGCCTCTTTGAGCCCTGGTGTCCACTCCTGCAAGTTGTCCACCAGTTTCGCCATGGCGCACAGCAGGTTGGCGATATGCTGAGGAATAAATTGGTCTTTCTTTGCGTTTACGTGGGGCAACAACGTGACCACGGCCTCTTTGAGCCCTGGTATCTGCTCCTGCCCGTTGTCCACCAGTTTCGCCATGGCCCACAGCTGGTTGGCGATTCCCCGGGCATCAATGTCCCTGGCTTGAGGTTTTTGGTTGCACTTGAATATTATTGCGTCAAGCAGAGTGGACAGTAAGGAAGCTTGAGTTAGCTTGACACGCTCATCCATGGGGTTATGAGGGGTAAAAAAACCCGCTGAAGTCAATGAATGTAGTGTTGTCGTAAGGCTTCGCCAGTCCCAACGCCGTGTTACGGTAAAATTTTGCAGCAAACGTATCAGCTGGCTTTGTTCAGCTTGATTTAACGGTCTTTTAGCCGCTGATGTGTATCTTTTAATTGAATCAGCATACAGACCGTGATGTCTCCCATCATAGCGATCACCGAAACGATAAGATTTACTCACCAGATCATCCATTATTTCCTGTTTGATGAGCGCATTAAAATCTTGAGCAGGGTTTACTGAGCGGCGCTGTAGATGTTGAGAAGAGCGTGCGCCAGAAGAATGGTAAAATTCATTACGCCCCGGAGTAGTGCGGGGGGTATTATGCCGCTGTCTGACTGTACTCTGTCTATATCGCCCATGCCTTGAAGAAGTGGCATGGTTATCCGGTTGGGTGTAATTATTACCTGGTCTTGCGTTTTTGCCACTGAAACCAACAGAGGTTCTATCCATAATTATATTTCATTAATTCATGAGAATATTAAAAGCAGACTGCGGTTCTGTTCAGAAGTTCATTTTGCTGAACGGCTTATAAACGCCAATGGTTGGAGAAGAACATCTACTCTGAATTGTAAAAACGGTTCCTGAGTCTTGATGGCAGGGAGACGATTACTGACTGTTTGTTCTCTTCTTTATTTGATCAATAAATGGTTTCATTACATCCTGGTGCCAAAGCCGGTTAACCGGGATTTCAATGACCTCAAAACCTGATTTCTGCAGCAGTGCGATTTTCAGCAGCGTCGAACCCTTCCTGGTTTTGAAATCACCACCCACGTAATGAGACGGTCCCTGAACTTCAATCACCATGTTGTGATCTGGCAGTAACAGGTCAACCGGAGGCAATGAGTTCAGACTCTTTTCTTCTTCAATCTTCAAAGAGGGCATGCATGATTGGAGTTGATTGCGGAAGTCGGCCTGATGTTTTGAAATGGTTGTCTGGTAATGGGGGTTGAACGGACACGCTCTGCCAAGCCAACTTGAGGCCATGATCATGATGGATTGGTCCTCTTCATTATCTGGCGAGTTATTTTCCAGGCGAGTCAACAGGTCATCCATGTGCTTTTCAAGTACATTATTTTTATTGGCATTGGCGACTAGAGACAACCTGGCACAGCATACCATTACTCCCCAGAGAGACATCGATATCTCTTTCTGAGTAAACTGAAAGTTCTTACTGATTCGATAGACAAGCGATTCGAACGCAGAGGTAGCCACGTTCAGCTCAATGAGTTCACCCAGTTTGGCCGTGGCCCACAGTAGGTTGGCAATATCCCGGGCATTAAATTGGTCTTCCTGTGCGTTCACCCGGTGCAAAAGCGCGGCCACGGCCTCGTAGAGCCCTGGTGTTTGCTCCTGCCCGTTATCCACCAGTTTTGCCATGGCCCAAAGCAGGTTAGCGATTTCCTGTGGGTTAAAGTTAGCTTTTTGTACGATCACGCAGGTCAACAGCACAGCCACGGTTTTGTTGAACTCTGGTGTCTGCTTGTACCTGTTGTCTACCAGTTTCGCCATGGCCCACAGCATGTTGGCGATATCCTGTGGTTTAAAGTTAGCTTTCTGTACTTTCACGTGGGGCAATAGCGTGGCCACGGCCTCGTTGAGCCCGGGTGTCTGCTTCTGCTCGTTGTCCACCAGTTTCGCCATGGCCCACAGCAGGTTGGCGAGATCCCGGGCATTAAATTGGTCTTTTTGTGCGTTCACGTAGGGCAACAGTGCGGCTAAGGCCTCGTTGAGCTCTGGTGTCTGTTCCTGCCCATTGTCCGCCAGTTTCGCCATGACCCACAGCAGGTTGGCAACATGCTGGGCAATAAATTGGTCTTTTTGTGCGTTCACGTGGGGCAACAAGGCGGCCACAGCCTCGTTGAGCTCTGGTGTCCGCTCCTGCCCGATGTCCAACAGTTTCGCCATGGCCCACAACAGGTTGGCGATTCCCTGGGCATTAAATTGGTCTTTCTGTGCGTTCACGAGAGGCAGCAGGGTGGCCACGGCCCTGTTGAGCCCCGGTGTCTGCTCCTGCCCATTGTCCACCAGTTTCGTCATGGCCCACAGCAGGTTGGCGATTTGCTGAGGAATAAATTGGTCTTTCTGTGCGTTCACGAGGGGCAACAGGGCGGCCACGGCCTCGTTGAGTCCTGGTGTCCTCTTCTGCCCGTTGTCCACCAGTTTCGCCATGGCCCACGGCAGGTTGGCGATTTGCCTGGGCATTAAA
>NZ_PJPV01000070.1 GCF_002864045.1 Endozoicomonas acroporae | reverse complement strand
CTTTGGCGCTCCCTTTGGCGCTCGGCGTAAGCGGGATCTTTGCGAAGCTTCCTTCGGCGCTCCCTTTCGCGCTCGACGTAAGCGGGATCTTTGCGAAGCTCCCTTCGCCGCTCCCTTTCGCGCTCGGCGTAAGCGGGATCTTTGCGAAGCTTCCTTCGGCGCTCCCTTTCGCGCTCGACGTAAGCGGGATCTTTGCGAAGCTCCCTTCGCCGCTCCCTTTCGCGCTCGACGTAAGCGGGATCTTTGCGAAGCTCCCTTCGCCGCTCCCTTTCGCGCTCGACGTAAGCGGGATCTTTGCGAAGCTCCCTTTGGCGCTCCTTTTTGCGCTCCCTTTTGCGCTCGGCAAGTGAAGAACTGCCATCAACATTAACTTCTGCCTGGGTTGTTTGGTTATCACTTGTAGCTTGGTGCATGTATAACGGATTAACGACAGCAACTGGCCGTAAATCTTGTGAACTATGAATTCCGGCAGGAAGATTAGTTAACTGTAAACCTGAGCTTGTATTATTCACTGTTGTTTGCTCTCTAATTTCAAGCTCGTCCCACGATATTAGCTGCTGAAAGGAAGTACCTGGTGTTAGTAATAATGGATTATTAACAGGTTCATAATCATCCTGGTAAGGTACATATTCATCAAGAATGGATTGTGGTATCTCTTGAATAACTGTTCCAGAAGCGTTTTCTGAATAGAAGTTTGTTAGAGATTCAATATTATATTTAATTAATGAATTAGAATGATCAGCTTCATTTTGATATGTATCTAGTCCGCTATTGTAAATAGAAATAGGTTTCAGCACTCGAACTGGTATGCCTTGATAAATAGGTTGCTGTTCGGTGGCACCAAATTGCTGTTCTTGATCTAAACCTAATGCGCTGGAACCAAGATAAAAAAAAGAAGCATCATATGGAGGAAATTGATTGATTTGATACATCGAATTATTGAATTGCAGAATTACAGCTTAAGACTACGCCGTCTTATAAAAGTTCCTCTCTTTCACAACTCATTCCTTTATTTATCAGTCACTTTTTTAATACATTAGTTCCTTATAAAAATAATTGTCCGGGAGGGATAAAAAAGGGGAAATAAATGTCCAACAGTTTTTTGTTAAAACTGAAATTGGGATCAAAAAAATGTATGGTGCAGTTTCCAGTCCTGATGGCCAGGGTGCATTCATCGGCACATCCACCGACAAAAAGCCTCATGGCCTTGATGCCACCGATAAGTCGTCAGCTCCTGTTCTTCCTGCCTTGCCAAAAGAGACGTCCCCTGCCCACAGCCCTGCCTCCGCCACTGCCCTGATAGAAAGAACCATCGCACCATCAGGGCATCAAAACCTACAGCCCCTGCCGGAAAACTGGCAATGGCAATTGGTGTCTGGAATTTTGAACGGAGAAATTGACGCCATTTCAGCATTGCTTCAACAGAGTGTCGATGTGAATTGCGACCTCTCCAGCCAGCTTGCGACATTGGATCAACAACCTGTCAACATTAGCGGGGTAGACCCCTCTATTGCCGCCCAACTGGCCAGGGTTTTTAAGCAAGAATCGCAATACACCCCACTCCGGCTGGCCGCAACGACTGGCAATCCTGAATTGGTAAAGCTTCTGCTGTCTTCGGGGGCTCATCTTGAGTGCAGTAACCCTCTCCATGCACCACTGACAGGAGCTGCCGCTGCCGGGCATCGGGAGATAGTCCAGATTCTGCTGGAACATCATGCTGACATACAGGCTGGCAGCACCACAGGTGTCAATTCGCCACTGTACTGGGCCATTAAAGGTGGCCATCAGGATCTGGTGGCGTTTCTGGAACAGAACGGTGCCCGTTTGCAAATCGGTTGCCCGGGCAGGGGTGCCCCGATTCACCATGCCGCCAAAGTAGGATCCTCCAGAGTCGTAGAGTATCTGCTCAATCGAGGCGAGGACATTGATAACCAGAGTACCGGGCAGTTTACCCCGGTTTATGCCGCAGCATTCAACGGCCATTTTGAGCTGGTCAGGTTACTGCTTGAGCGAGGCGCAAACAATAGCCATGGTGAAACCGGTGAAAATACCCTGATCTGGGCAGCCTGTTGCAGCGGTAACCTGCAAACGGTCAAATATCTGCTTGACCAGGGGGCAGACATCAACGCCGGTTGCGAGGACTTCGACGCCATCAACAGTAATACCTCCCCCTGGAAAAAGCCCTACCCTATTGAGGCTGCTGCCTATTCTGGCAGTTGGCAACTGGTGGAGTACCTGCTTGAGCGTTATAAGCTGAGAATTGATGCTCCCGGCCTTGGCACCGCCCTATTCCGCCACGCGGCTGAGGGAGGCAAGGTGGTGATGATGGATTATATTGCCAGCAGGGCAACCATCAACATTGATGAGAAGGGTTACTATTCCCCGATCTCTTCCGCGGCCCACAGTGGCTCCATCGAAGCGGTGGCCTGGCTACTGGACAAGGGCGCAGACATTCACGCCCACTGCCGAGACCATCAATCCCCAATATGCCAGGCCTGCGCCCAGGGGCACTTTGACCTGGTCAAATTCCTGGACAGCAAGGGCGCAAGACTTCACGGTGCCGGGTGGGGTTCGCCACTCTATTGGGCGGCCAGCGCTGGCAGTATGGATACCGTGGCTTACCTGCTTGACAGGGGCGTCAATGTTAATGCCAACGATAGTGGGCGCACTACGCCTGTCGTTGAGGCCGCAGCGCAAGGGCACCTTGCGCTGGTCAAACATCTGGTACATAAATCCGCAATAATTGAAGCAGACCTTTTGCTCAATGTCGCCGCAAACGGAGGTCATTGCCCCGTATTGGAGTACCTGTTTGAAAATAAGGCGATACTGCAGCATATCAAGCCGTCACACATCTCCATGGCACTCACTGAAGCGACCCGTCGAGGCCAACTGAACGCAATAAAGTACCTGCTCGGCGCATTCAAGACCCATTTCAGTGCTAACCCCAGGCCTGACATCTCCGACCTTCTCTGGTTAGCGGCACAAAGAGGCATTATTGATGTGGTGAAGTATCTTGTTGAGCAGGGGGCTGACGTTAATGTGGAATGCCAGAGTCTTGGCAGCGCACTCTGGACTGCATCAGAGTCTGGTCGTCTGGATACCGTCATGTACCTGTGTCAACAGGGTGCCAACATTCACTACTCCAACCCGGCTGAAAATGCGGACGTACTTTCCATTGCCAGGCAAGAGAACCATCAGGAGGTGGTTCAATTCCTGCAACAACAGCTTGCAGCAGCAGTTCCTTTTGATTAGTAGTTCCATATAAAAATAATTGTCCGGGGGGGATAAAAAAGGGTTGATAAATGTCATAGAGGTTTATCAAAACTAAAATTGGGATCAAAAAAATGTATGGTGCAGTTTCCAGTCCTGATGGCCAGAGTGCATTCGCCGGCATATCCACCGACAAAAAGCTTTCTGGCCTTGATGCCACCGATAAGTCATCGGCCCCGGCTCTTCCTGCCTTGCCAAAAGAGGCTGCCCCTGCCCACAACAGTCCTGTCGCCGCTACTGCCCTGATAGACCGAACCATCGCACCATCAGGGCAGCATACCCCTCCGCCCCTGCCGGAAGACTGGCAATGGCAATTGATGTCTGGAATTTTGCATGGAGAAATTAACGCCATTGCAGCATTGCTTCAACAGGGTGCCGATGTTAATTGCAACCTCTCCAGCCAGATTGCGACATTGGATCAACAACCTGTCAACATTAGCGGGGTAGACCCCTCTGTTGCCGCCCAACTGCCCATGGCTGTTGAGAAAGGATCGTGGTACACCCCACTCTGGCTGGCCGCATTGGCTGGCAATCTTGAAGTGGTGAAGCTTCTGCTGTCTTCGGGGGCACACCTTGAGGCCAGTAACCCTCTCCATGCACCTTTGTCAGTAGCAGCCGCTGCCGGGCGTCGGGAGATAATCAAGGTTCTGTTGGAACATCATGCCGACATACAGGCTGGCAGCACCACAGGCGTCAATTCGCCACTGTACTGGGCCATCAATGGTGGCCACCAGGATCTGGTGGCGTTTCTGGAAAAGAACGGTGCCTATCTGCAAATCGCTTGCCCGGGCAGGGATGCCCCGATTCACCATGCCGCCAAAATGGGGTTTTCCAGAATCGTAGAGTATCTGCTCAATCGGGGCGAGGACATTGATAACCAGAGTACCGGGCAACATACCCCGGTTTATGCCGCGGCAATCTGCGGCCATTTTGAGCTGGTCAGGTTACTGCTTGAGCGAGGTGCAAACAATAGCCATGGCGAAACCGGTGCTAAAACCCTGATCTGGGCTGCCTGCCGCAGCGGCAACCTGCAAACGGTCAAATATCTGCTTGACCAGGGGGCGAACATCAATGCCGGTGGCCCAGACATCAACGCCATCACCCGGAAAGGACACCACCCCATCGAGGCTGCTGCCTATTCTGGCAGTTGCAAACTGGTGGAGTACTTGCTTGAGCGTTATAAGCTGAGAATTGATGCTCCTGGCCTTGGCACCACCCTATTCCGCCACGCTGCCAAGGGTGGCATGGCGGTGATGATGGATTACATTGCCAGCAGGGCAACCATCAACATTGATGAGGAGGGTTATCATTCCCCGATCTCTTCTGCAGCCCGCAGTGGCTCCATCGAAGCGGTGGCGTGGCTACTGGAAAAGGGCGCAGACATTCACGCCCACTGCGAGGGCCAGGTCACCCCAATGTGTCAGGCCTGCGGCCAGGGGCACTTTGAACTGGCCAAATTTCTGGACAGCAAGGGCGCAAGACTTCACGATGCCGGTTGGGGTTCGCCACTCTATTGGGCGGCCTGCGCTGGCAGTATGGATACCGTGGCATACCTGCTTGACAGAGGCAGCAAAGTCAATGCCGCTGCTTCAGGCTATAGGACCCCTATCTTCATAGCAACGAGGAGGGGTTTCGGTGACATCGTGAAATACCTGCTGGAAAAAGGTGCAGATGTTAATGCCAACAGTAGTGGGCACACTACGCCTGTCGTTGAGGCCGCAGCGCAAGGGCACCTTGGGCTGGTCAAACATCTGGTACGTAAATCCGCAATAATTGAAGCAGACCATTTGCTCAATGCCGCCGCAAACGGAGGTCATTGCCCTGTATTGGAGTACCTGTTTGCAGAGAAGGCAATACTGCAGCATATCAAGCCGTCATATTTTTCCATGGCACTCACTCAAGCGTCCTTTCGAGGCCAACTGAACGCAATCAAGTGCCTGCTCGGCGCATTCAATACCCATTTCAGGCCTGACATCTCTCACCCCCTCTGGTTAGCGGCGCAAAGAGGTGATATTGATGTGGTGAAGTATCTTGTTGAGCAGGGGGCTGACGTTAATGTGGAATACCAGAGCCTTGGCAGCGCACTCTGGACTGCATCAGAGTCTGGTCGCCTGGATACCGTCATGTACCTGTGTCAACAAGGTGCCAACATTCACTATTCCAACCCGGTCAACAATGCGGACGTACTTTCCATCGCCAGGCAAAAGGGCCATCATGAGGTGGTTCAGTTCCTGCAACAACAGCTTAATGCCAACCCTGCCGGAAGCCCTGAGGGCGATGAGTCAATGAATGAGTGAAATGTAAGATGGGGCTGAGGAGACAAAAACTCATGTTATTGAATAGAAATTAACACTTCAGTTTCTTCATTAGCCACAGAATCACCTGGATAAAATTGTTGCTGAAAATAATCTCTCAGGATTGGCAAACCATACAACGCAATTATTGAACCCACTAACAACAAAAATGAACGACTTGAAAGCAATTCAAGAAAAGCCTCAGGTATTGCCTCAAGACACAACTTCAAGAAATCAGTCTCAGTCAGAACTGCACTTGCATACTCATAAGAAATGCCGAATCTATTGGCAAGTTCCCTCAATGCCTGCTCGTAATTATCAATGTACCCGGTCTCGATCATAAAAGATTCGGCCAGCCGATTACCCAGACTCTTTTCGTAAGAGGTAAATGGCTCACCACAGTTTTCCACCGGGCAATTCGCGCGTATATGGTGAGGAACCACCACGCACTTTTTATGAAATGCGTGGCCCTGGGCGCACATGACAAGCTCAGCATGATAGCCAAAATCCATCTGGCATAGTCCACAACAGTCCGCTGCCACCGAGTTAGCCATTTCACTATTACCTCTTGATCAACTCAGCTATTCGTCGTAATTGCCTTCGACTGATGATTAAGGGATAAGTTCAATAACTTCATTTTTGCACAAACAAAACAAATCAGTAACTAAACAAAAAGGTCAGGTAGCTTTCCTCGGAATTGATCTGAGTAAAAAGAGTTTCCAGCTACATGGTGTTGATGCCAAAGGTCATGTGGTTATCAAAAAGAAACTTACATCGCAAAGCACTCTTGCCCTTTATAAAAACACGCTCTTTCGAGCAACCAACCACCACGTTCGTTGTCCCTGCCACCGAATCTGGTGAGATCGTCTCGCTATTCAACGGCAGGTGCCTCAGGCAACACTTCGCTTTGAAACGCGCTACCCCCAGTTTGGCTTCCGGACTATCCTGGAAAGCCAAAAACACAGTTTCCGGCGAGGCCTGCAGGGCAAAAATAGGGGGCCTATTTCCTGTCCTGTTTCTGCTTGGGTGTCCTATTTCCTGCGCAGGTTAATCCTGCTCCTCTAGAATTACTTGTCAAGATTCCACAAATAATAAATCAGTTTTGATGTCATACATCAGATTCGTCGACATATTATATTCTGTGAGCACGGATTTTACTGACGAGACTATTTTTTTGACAGGCTCCTATTGATTTGGTGAATAATTATGATCTCCTCGAAGTGTAATTTATTCCATTCTGAATATGCATCCTCAGTTGCCGGGGATAGTATGTCTGAAACGCCTGACACTCCTTTACAAAGAAAAGGAGTTCCAGCTCATCCTGCTTCTGATAGTCTTTCAACGCGTACTGTAGAGCCTGAAGTTACTACTAATCACCTTGGCTCTCCAGGCTTTAGCTCTGTTTTTTTTGATGCCAGATCTCAGGAATATCTCCTTCTTGTAAAAGCTATTCGTGTTTTGGAAAAAGGTCCGACGTTTAATGATGAAAAAATTGGTTCTGTTTCCAGAAAAAAAATGACCGTTTCTCAACTCAGGCAAATAAAGAATGACTTAAAAGTTGAAAATCTTTTTAAGTTAAGACAGCTGGAGCTTATTACAAACAAGATCTTTTCTGTTACATTAGATTCTCAAGAAGAAATAAGACAACAAGACATTGCTAGTCTTCTTGAGATATTGTCTGATTTTTACAGCCCTGATAATTTTATACAATGCATGATATGTATTATGCAAAAAGTGTATGGAGAACATTTTAAAGCCTTGAACCTATACAGTGCTACGCCCATCACGGCTGCGCTACTCAACAAGGCTCAATCTATGAAATTACCAATAACTGTTGCCGCCAAGCATGAGATTGGAGAAATTGTCGAGCTAATTTTCAGGATTGTACTTAGCAAGGACGATATGGTGCAGATATCATCTTTTCCACTATGGTATAAATTTTGGGAAGGGTATTTTACGATAAATATTATCTGCAGCTGCATTAATGTTGATGGTAGTCACTATTGTGCACCCTACTTTAGCCCAGAGCTACCGGTAAAAGTAGCTTTGAAATGTTTTGGTCGATTGCCACACTTAAGTGAAAGGGAAAAAGAATTTCTGCTGATGAAAACCTATGGGGGTAAGCTTGATGTAATCAAGATTCAGACGTTACATTTCAATTTGCTGATCGGAAAAGAGGTTAACACGGAACTGGTGATTTCCTACGTAAAAGAGAGTTGTCAGATATTTCAACATAAGTCAGTCATTAGTGTTTATGATGATCTTGAGCGTTATGGGCTGTTGCAGTTGTTGCATACTGCAACAGTTTGTGTATTAGAAAAATCTGAGCACGATGCACGACGATTAATTGAATGTTACGAATACTTTTCCTTTCTGCAGCCTTCAGCAGGTGTATTGAAAAACTATATGCAGGCCAGGTGTGAAGAAATATACGGTTCCGTTGATACAGCCAGCTCTATTTATCAGTCCCTGGTCAGTGGAGAAAATCAAGTTCCGGTATTTGAAGAATTGATTCGTTGCCTGGAAAAAATGGGTGATAACGAGGCTGTATATAATGCCTGTATAAATGCCGCGGATTATTACAGAGATAAAGGTATTAAATGGAGAGAAGAGTTCTATGAGCACAAGGCTGTTGCTACGATGATGCTCATGACCAGGATGGATGATCTTAAGAACGTTGATCAATCTCCAGGGCAAGATGAGGTGGATGTCAGCGTTGATATTAAACCACAAGCTAAAGTCGGCCGCAGTAAACCGCAGCAAGGTAATAGAAAAAACAGACTTAAACGGGGGGCAGACGCTCGTACAACGGGCTCTCGACGTAGAGAAAAAACAGAATCTGCTCAATCCTGCCATCCACCTTGCCCAACAGTAAAACTCAAAAAAGACACTGCTCATGCTGTGCATTCACGGACAGTGAAAACCGGTTCTTCAGAGCCCGCAAGCGAAAACAATGAGCGGGATTACTGGAGAGAGTTGAATGAGCTGTTTTTGAATTATTATCACGTTCCTCATAAATACCGGGATGCTGTCGAGCGTCTTTCCCTGGAAGCCTGTCAGTTTTTTCCAAATGATATATGGATTCTTCATTCTGCGGGTTGGGGCTTTCATCTTATTGGCGATGAAAAAAAAGCGGCTGAGCTGCTATTGAAAGGTCTGCGCCAGTACCTGAACCATAATTACCCTGAGGTGAAAAGTTTTATACCTGTTGATATTTATGGCAGCTTTGAAGCAGCCCTGGATAAACTCAAGGTTCACCCTGACATCACGCCTGGCTCATTCGCAGGCCTCAATGTGGCCGCTTATTTAAGCTCTCTGGCGTATGTGTATCGGAATTTTGATAATCATTATGATGCGCAGATGCGTTCTTTGGCTAATTGGTTGAACCCCGCCAGGGAGGCCCGTAAAAAAGAAAAACTGCAGTTGGCTTTTACGCCAAAGGTAAATGTAATTACTGCGGAAGTTGGCCAAATTATCAGAAAGAGTATGGTTTTTGACCGTGTCTAACTCGCTTAACCCTTCCAGAAAGCAGGCGCAAAAAGCACAAGGGCGGTAATAATCTCAAGGAGGCTGTCCGAGAATAGACTGCACTACGCGGCAACTGCTCCTGCGTTGCTCCGGCTCCTGCATCCATGTAGTGGCAGAAAATTGGTCTAAAAATTCCGTTTTGTTCGGTAAATAGAAAAGCTGGGGGTCGAAAAGCTGGGGGGCAGGCCTTTCTTCTTGACGCAAAACAAATCAGGAACTGATCAAAAAGGTCAGGTAGCTTTCCTCGGAATTGATCTGAGTAAAAAGAGTTTCCAGCTACATGATGGTGTTGATGCCAAAGGTCATGTGGTTATCAAAAAGAAACTTACATCGCAAAGCATTCTTGCCCTTTATTGCCAATCTGCCTCGATGCGCTTCGTATCAACCAAAACGATTGAGCAGCAAGATATTCAGAGCCTGCATAGAATTCGTAGCCAGGCAGTAGCCAGAAGGACTGCGTTGGGTAACCAGGTCAGAGGTTTGCTGATGGAATACGGGGTCATTATTCCAAAGGATATAGCCTTTATCCGCAAACAGTTCCTTACTGCACAGACAATGAAAGTTCGAACCTATGTCCGCAGAATTAACGGCATCCGTTCATTAACAGTGTGTGCAGGAATATTACCCGGTCCTCTGCGGCTTCGCTGTGAATTATTGAATCCATCCATGGTAAGGCTGACGTCTCTCCTGCCTCTGGCCATCAAAGGCTCGTAATGTTTGCCCGCAGTCCTGGACGATGCTCTGTGGCAATAATAGCGGTAGAGACAGAAACCAATTCCGACCAGCACAAAGAGCACTCCGCCAAAGGCAATACCGACTATGACCCCGTTACTCAGGCCCGACGTCGACGGGCTTCTGTTACTGGAGGCAGATGGTATTATTGTTGGGGTAACAGGGCATAACCGGCGGGTATTACTTCTGATCAATCCCACAAAATCATCATTAAACTGGCAATCGTTTCAGATACCGTGCTATGTCTGATCAGGCCCGCCCCGACGCCTGCGCCTCCACCAGAACCTGTGGATTCCACATGACAGTTCACTGCTGTGGTGTCAGCCACCGTGTCGAAGACATTAGCCATATCAACACAAATATTGCTGACTGTGGCCTGGTCTGAAATTTTACAGGCCACCACCCCGGTGGAGCCTGTGGAGGTTATATTGGCACCGGTAAAGCGCAGGCTATCCACACACCCCTCACCAGCCAATGTTTTCACCAGGCAATTTCTGAGGTTGCCAATGGTCCGTTTTTCTTCTTTGCCACGAAGGATGCCAGTAAAGGGATGAGTGTCATTACCAATGGACTGCGATGGGCTGTTGTCTTCATCGTTGTCGTTTATCAGGACTCTATCCGGAGTATTGTCCGGCAAAAGCGGTTCTACCCCTGACTCCCTGAATACAGCCAGACTGCCCCAACGTCCCTGTAGTTCTAAAGACATTGTTGTTACAGGTTGCCGGTCACCTGCGGTGCCTACCCTGGACTCGACCGATGGCTCTATCAAAACGACTACCTCATAAAAATGATATTTATTATCTTGTGGTTTAGTTTCTGTCCAACAGATAAAAATAGACTGGGCAAGACAAAAAGCCCCGGAGCAAAAATGCTCAACAAGCGGCAAGTGTAGTCAGGCTGATGGCATGAGCAATAATGATTTGAATTTTATCCATGAGTTTGTGAACTTTCATTGTAAAAAAATACTCATAAAGATAAATTAGTATTCCTGAAATCCCTGAATTCACAAGAAATTGACTTGTAATATGGCATCTGGAAAAGCTGGGGGCATTCTTCCTGACGAAAAAACCAGGTAAACAGAAACTGGCTTTGATCTTTCTTTTGAATGGATTAAAGCTTCAAGACCCGTTACTGGCTCCCAGCTCCAGAGTCAACCTCGGCCAGACTCTATTAGCACTGCAACAACAGTGATGGTGTCAGACCTACCATATTGCTAATCAAAAATAAGTTTTCCCATCAAAGGCTCATCCACATAGTCTTTGAGCTGTTGCTTATCCACCGGCAGCAGCGGCTTCAGCGGCAGCATCGGCACCGATTTCGACAACGGTTGTCCCGTTTCTTTACTGTGTGCAACCAGGCGCGAGCGGATAGAAGCCCGGGCGCAGACCTGAAGTGATTGGGGTTGAAAATTATCCGGCTCATTATTCCGATTGATGTTGTCAAACCTGCCAGTCTCGGCCAACAGGACTTTCAAGTTGCGAATTCTGCCCTTGGCAAAATTCAGCGGTGTACACCTATTCCAGTCTCGCGCCTTACAGTTGGCACCCTCAGCCACCAATAGTTGTACTTTCTTGCCCGAACCACTTTTTGCTGCCAAATGTAACGGGGTCCATTGTGTGCAGTTGTCTTGCCTGACTTCAAGGTTAGCCCCCTCGGACAAAAGCAGCTTCAGATAATTCAAGTCGAAACAGTGTTCGCTAGCCGCATGGTGCAATGATGTCAGTTTATATTTATCAGCTGCATCAATATTGGCACCGGCAGCCAGAAGCACCTTGAATACCTCCAGTGTATCGTTTATGGAAATCGAATAAATTAGTGGCGTTGCCTTATTCATATCCCTGGCATCAATATCGGCTCCCCGGGCCAGAAGCTCTTTCGCTACCTCCCCGCTACCGGCTCTGTGCAGCGGAGTCCGGCCTGAATCACTGCGGGCATTAACGCAGGCACCTGCATCGAGAAATACCTTTAACATCTCCAGATCGGCTTTAGAACAAGCCGGGAACAGTGGCGTGTTTCCGCAATTATCCCTGGCCTCAATATCAGCTCCCCAAGCCAGAAGCTGGTGCACAGTCTCCCCGCTACGGGCTCTATGCAACGGAGTTTGACCTGAAGGATTGCGGACATTCACGCTGGCACCCGCAGCCAGAAGGCAAAGTTGAGAACTTCCGGTTTTTCCGAAGTTACCGCCAGAAACAGCGGAGTTTCGCCATACCGGCCCCTGGACTCAATATCAGCCCCCTGTTCCAACAATGTCTTCACCGATGCCAGGTCGCCATCTTCGGCTGCCTTGAGCAGGTTTTTGTCGTCCGGGGACAGTTTCTTTGTTGCGCCCATCAAGACATTTTCAACATCTCTCAACAGTGTAAGCATAACTACTTCCATGAATTATCTCTGACAATCGTCGATAACCCTGCAAACTGCCTTAGCGGATATGGCAAACAGGTAACAGGTTGCAGATCAGGCACAAGGGGACTGGATCTTTATGCCACAAATCAACAATTCTACCACTCAACACATTGTCCAGCCCGACATCCATAAGTCTGACGACAATGACAAACAGCACAAAAAAGCCGACACAGCAAGATTCGGCGATCGTCAGATATCGGTCCATGAACCGACTGAGTCTGTATCGGTAAGGGCTACAAAAATCGCAAAGGCCGCAAAAGCTTATGTGATCTCAAAGGTGCCGGGTTTTCACCTCCTGCAGAGGAAAGTCGAAATCACCACACCCGTAAGCAGTCCGAAAGTACAGCAACCTGTTAATGTTGATAAACAACAGGAATCCGGGCACCAAATACGCCCAGAACGGCCACTGCCA
Source organism: Endozoicomonas acroporae (assembly GCF_002864045.1). Taxonomy (GTDB): domain Bacteria; phylum Pseudomonadota; class Gammaproteobacteria; order Pseudomonadales; family Endozoicomonadaceae; genus Endozoicomonas; species Endozoicomonas acroporae. The sequence continues at coordinate 1,707 of NZ_PJPV01000070.1, read as the reverse complement.
AAGCCGCCGGGCGACAATAGTGACAACCCCACCTCTCATCCCGTTTCGAAAAAAAGCAGGCCGCTACCACCACCGCCGGGTGACAATAGTGACAACCCCACCTCTCACCCCGTTTCGAAAAAAAGCAGGCCGCTACCACCACCGCCGGGTGACAATAGTGACAACCCCACCTCTCACCCCGTTTCGAAGAATAGCAGGCCGCTACCACCACCGCCGGGTAAACATAACAAGCCATCCTCGAAAAAAACCGGAAGGCCGCTGCCACCACTTGTCCAACATAGTATGCAGACGCCAAAAAGCAATCGTCTGCTACTGCCTCCTCTTAAGCAATACAAAAGACCATTACCGGAGCTGCCGGTTGACAATAGCGATCAGATGCCCGATGAAAGCCTGACCATGGTAACTACCAGATCTGGCAATACCCTGCCCACAGCGACCACGGAGACATGGCAAGCCGCTGGGTCAACCGGTGATGACACCCTGTATCAGGATATCAGGGAACAGTATGCTGACCAGCTGGCAGACCTCGAGGGTACCAATGATTCCGGGTACCAGATGACCATTGACGATGACACCCTGCACCAGGATATCAGGGAGCAGTATGCTGACCAGCTGGCAAACCTCGAGGGTACCAATGATTCCGGGTACCAGACACAGACCATTGAATCGGTAATAACAGCAGAGGAATCGCTGAGCACAGCAGAACTTAACTCATTGCGAAAAGACAAATATAACTCCGGAAAGATCGGGCTGAAAAATATCGAACTGAATCCGACCAGAGAAGCGCTTAATGAGTTGGAAGATCTCAGAACGCAATGGCAAAAGGCAAAAACGGCAATAGCAGAATGGCGGCAGAAAAAAGGGGATATGGGTGAACTGCCCCCTGCCGACCAGAGCAAATTCACAGCGCTTTCCGGGGCCGAAGCAGCTGCGGGCCGACAGTTCCGAATCGAGCTCAATTTTTTTCTGATACAGTGCCGCAGCAAAGAGTGGCGGGACAGCGCTGCTGACTTGAGCATAGACGCCTTTTATAGACTGCAAACCATCATTCAGGCGTCACCGCTGAACGATGAAGAGAAATACAGCCATGAAAGTGTGATAGCAACCGTTGCCCTCTCTGAACAACAACAGTTGCCCGGCTATAAGAAGAAAACGAGAAAGAAGAAGCTGAACGATGTACTGCTACGGCTGGATAGTTGTGAAAAGCTGCTATTGAACAATAACGCATTGGACAACACTAAGAAACTGGAGCTGTTTGGTAGTTTATATACCAGAATCGTCCGTCATTTTGCCGTTGAGGAGCCCTGGCAAGACCAGAAAGTCAGGCTCGACATGGGTAAGGGGGATCTTCTTGCCTTTCAGCTCTTATTACAACACTCAAAAAAAGGCGGCAGTGGCAAGCATCCAGACCCGGATAACAGCGAGAAACGACAGTTACTGGAGGATTTCGTGACCAGGAAAAGCGAGGCCCTTGATCGGCTGCAGACCGTCAGGAAAACCTACGATGAGCTTGATGCTGTTAATGAAGACACATGGGAAGACTATGGAGAACTCCTTGAGCTTGCCGACGAAGAGCGTAGCCTGACAACACAGGTAGGTCGCTGGACAGAAGAAAAAATAGCAGCAGCTCAGAAAATGATCCAAAGGGAGTAAAAATCAGGGTAACAATCAGGGCGGTTGCACCTAGTGTACGATAGTTTATATTTT